>DINJ01000021.1:0-5925 GCA_002423665.1 Bacteroidetes bacterium UBA5543
GGTTCGATTCCTGACGAGGCTACTAAGTTCTCTCAGCGGTGTCAGGGAGAAAGTTCCTGAATGAGTTACGCAACTCAAAATGTTGCTTTTTAATATTCCCCACGGTATCCATAGCGTACTCGTATATTTGTACCAGGCTGAAACGAGAGCCACAAACTCCTTTTACATGAAGTGGATATTCACCATTTGCATATTGTTATATACAAATTCCATATTCTGCCAGGATATATCGGGTCGGTGGATGGGCAACTTCGGAAAAAACTTCAATGACAAAGATATAAACAGGTTAATAATAACTCTTGAGTTATATAATGACTCATTGATAAAGNNAGATAAATACGAGTATTATAAGGTTAAAGGAGTGTATCACAAGGAAGATTCGACAATATTTTTCTCTGAAGACAAAGAGATAGATGTCAATATGGGTATGCTGGCTTCTACCGTTATGGGTAATTACACAATGAAGCTGAAAGTGATGGACACAGCCATGAGGTTTGAAGGTAAATGGCGCGAGAACGGAGACGGCATACTTAATATGATGGCATCAAGAGTATGGCTGGAGAAAAGTATAAAAAAAGAAACCACTGCAGCCCCAATAGTAGCTGCAAAAACTCCTGAAAAAAAACCAACTGAAATAAACAATCGTTCGCGTGAAAAGCCTGTTGTAAAAAAAGAACGTGATAGAATTATTCAACGCCAGATAGAGATTGACACAATTGAACAGGACTCTATCAGGATTGACATCATTGACAATGCGAAAATAGACAATGATGTTATCTCGCTATACCTTGATGATAGCTTGCTGATGAATAAAGTCACCATCTCAAAAAATCCGGTTACCTTCTATCTCTTCCTTGATAGCAGGCATACATATAGCAGTTTGCGGCTTGTGGCAGAAAGCTATGGTAGCATGCCACCTTGCACCGCACACATGAAGGTTACTACATGTAGTTCACTACATCGGTTTGACCTGCGCAGCACCTATCAATCGGATGCTGTTGTAGAGTTTTATTTAAAAGGAACCCGGGATGCTAATCCAACAACTCGGTAATTACCTGCCCAACGCAACCATTAGGCATTTGAATATGCAGTAATGCGGCCAATGTCGGGGCTATATCGGTCATATTAACAGTACGGTGGGTTTGCCCTTTTTTAATACCGGCTCCGTACCACAGCAGCGGTATATGTGTATCATAAGGATTCCATGAGCCATGCGTAGTGCCGGTTTTACCATGTCCGCTGTACCAGCCGGGCTTCATTATTATTTGCAGGCTGCCGCTACGCTCACGGTGATACCCGTTTACTATCATCGTCTTTATTGGTTCAGGCACTACAGCATCATCCATATCTTCGATATCTACTACGTACGCTACCCCATCCTGTTTGTACAACCAGCTGACTACTTCTCCCTTAATCGCTTCATCGTCCCCTGCATTATCATTGAAATATACCTGGTAATTATACAACGCATGTACCAATGAATTCTTCCCCGTTTTCTCTTTCAGGCATTCATTGAGCCTGCCTGTTGCTTCCNNCCTGTGTTTCGCTTCCTGCCGGTATCTTCATACGCTGCATATAGCCTGCATTGTGCGCCGCCCCATGGTCTGCAGTCAAGAACACAGTGTATACCCCTTTGCCGACATGTTTATCCAGGTAACTAAAAAATGATGCCATTTCTCTGTCTAACCTCAGGTACATATCCTCCATCTCCATCGCATCGGGGCCGTAGTTATGCCCTGCATAGTCGGGGGTTGAAAATGTAACACAAAGAAAATCTGTGACATCATCCGCTCCCATCTGTTCACCTTTTATACATGCTTTTGCCGCTTTCACTGTAAGTGTATTTCCGACAGGCATATATCGNNCCTTTGTTTTTATAAACAGGTGTCTTATGAGGGAAAACAGGTGATGTTTCTCCCGGCAACTTCCCCTCCCACTCTGTATCATCGGCAGTACTATTTGTGTATGTTGCCGAAGAATTCAGTAGCTGCCATTCACTGTTCATAAAACTATCGGCCCAGCGCTTATTATTGAATTTCATTAACCATTCCGGCAGTTGTTGCATATAATAGCTGCTGGTGATAAAATTGCCGGTACTGTCATCAAACCAGAACGCACCGTCGGCCNNTGTCCTTAATACCAATTCCATATACTTTCGACTTTCCCATGGTGGCTATTTTCAGCTCATCAGTAATGGTGGTGGTGTACATATTTCGGGGGCTCATTTGTCCGGCTTTTTTACTTCCACCCACTGTGCTTACCGTTTTATCTTCAGCACAATATGTAAATTTTCCAGTTTGATTGTCAATCCAATCGTTCGCAGCGATACCATGGATGGCTGGTATGCTACCTGTATATATAGTAGCATGCCCGGGACCAGTAAATGATGGCAAATAGTTAATCATCGTATTCTGACAATTGAAACCACCATTCATCATCCTTTTAAAGCCATTTTCACCGTATTTTTCATAATATTTATACAAATAATCCCACCTCATCTGGTCTACCACAATACCTACTACCAATTTTGGACGTGAAAACCGTTCTTGTCCTTGCACCGACAATACAGCCACATGCAAAAAAACACATATATAGAACAATATCTTTCTCATATTTTGTTGTATTCTACAAGCAAAAATGAGGATTACAGGCTATATATACCACTATAAACCAAGAATATTTTCATTAATTTTGCCGCCGATATATAGCCATTACACTATAAAATAATACAAAATTATATATGGATTTATTTGCCAAGTTTGAGAACAAGCTGGGTCCAATAGGTGACCATGCTGACAAGGTACCGGGGTATTTTGCTTTCCCTAAGTTAGAAGGAGAAATAGGCAATCGTATGAAGTTCAGGGGTAAAGACTGTATCGTATGGAGCCTGAACAACTACCTTGGGCTGGCCAATCATCCTGAAGTAAGAAAAGCAGATGAAGATGCCGCCAGGCAGTTTGGGCTGGCATACCCTATGGGTGCACGTATGATGAGTGGTAACTCCAATTATCACGAACAACTGGAAAAGGAACTGGCAGAATTTGTAGGCAAGCCGGATGCGATGCTGCTGAACTATGGTTACCAGGGCATGGTGTCTGCTATAGACAACCTGGTGAGCCGTCATGATGTAGTAGTATATGATGCCGAATCTCATGCATGTATACTGGATGGCCTGCGACTGCACGCGGGTAAAAGGTTTGTGTACAAGCACAATGATATAGCTGACTGTGAGAAACAACTGGCACGTGCAAAAGCGCTGACCGACCAGACCGGTGGTGGCATACTTGTTATCACTGAAGGTGTATTCGGTATGTCGGGCAACCAGGGTAAGGTAGCTGATATTGTAAAGCTGAAAGATAAGTTTGAATTCCGCCTGTTTGTTGACGATGCACACGGCTTTGGTACAATGGGTAAAACCGGTGCCGGCATTGGCGAAGAGCAAAACTGCATGGATGGTATAGATCTTTATTTCTCTACATTCGCCAAGTCTATGGCCAGCATAGGTGGTTTCATAGCCGGTGATAGCAAAATTCTGAAATTCCTGCGTTACAATATGCGTTCACAGGTGTTCGCAAAATCATTGCCGATGCCACTGGTTTTGGGCAACCTGAAGCGCCTGGAACTGCTACGCTCAAAGCCTGAATTAAGGGAAAAGCTGTGGCACAATGTAAACAGGCTGCAGAGTGGCCTGCGTGAGCGAGGCTTTGATATTGGTAGCACAAACACACCGGTTACGCCTGTATTCCTGCATGGTGAACTGTCATTGTATGAAATTACCCAATTGATATTTGACCTGCGTGAGAATTATCATATATTCTGCTCTGTAGTTACCTATCCTGTAATACCCAAAGGCCAGTTGATGCTGCGCCTGATACCTACGGCTGCGCATACTGATGAAGATATTGACCTGACATTGAAAGCATTCTCTGACGTGAGGACCAAGCTTGAGACGAAACAATATCCGCAAACATTACCGCTTGAGCTGATGGAACAACCAAGCGCTGCAGCAGGTGTATAATGCTCAATATAATTTTAGTAATAAAGGGGCTCCTACCGGAGCTCCTTTATTGTTTAGAACCCGCTTTGCACCAGTTTTTTAAATAGCCAGATGACCAGCATTACAAGCAGGTTGATAATCAATAAACTGAGCGGGAATAATGTATATACAGCGGGAAAATCCTCCTTATCAACTAGATAATCAACTACCAATCCGGCTACTGTGAGCACAGCCAGCACAATCGCCAGTTTTCTTAAATTGACCAATGATTTATTCATCAGCACTAAGGTAATCAAAACAAGATTAGTGTGAATATCAAAGTTTACACTTAGTTTTGAAGCTTATGAAACAGGGCATCATATTCATATTGGCATTATTGATACTACAGTCTTGCAAACCCGAAGTGCATACCCCTAAACCACGTGGGTATTTTCATATTGAACTGCCTAAAGAGCGGGCTTATCAGCAATTTGACAGCGCAGGCTTCCCCTACCGCTTTGAATATCCTGTGTATGGAAAAATCATCACCAACCCTGATTTTTTCGGCGACAAACCTGAAAATCCATNNTTTTAATATTGACTTTCCCACAATAGGAGGCAAAATATACCTGAGCTACAAAACTATTTCAGACCAAGCCCCTATCGGCAGGTTGAATGAAGATTTTTACCAGATGACTTATACCGCACACGATAAGAAAGCCGACTATATACAAGATTTGTATTACAATGCACCTGAGAAGAAGCTATATACCGCACTATTTAATGTGGCTGGAGATGCAGCATCTACCTACCAGTTTTATGCCACCGATTCAACAAGTCACTACATAAGGGGTTCATTGTATTTTGAAACAACTCCGAATGCGGACTCGCTGCAACCGCTCAACGACTATTTAAAAGCTGACATCGTACACCTGCTGGAAACACTGGAGTGGAATAACTAGTTTATCAAACCGGTATCTCTACAAAGAAAGTAGTGCCTTTCCCTTCGGTACTTTCAAACCATATTTTGCCACCATGCGCTTCCGTTATCTGCTTGGATATGGACAACCCAAGGCCGAAAGGCTGTTCGCCTAAAGTACCATAACGTTTGGCTTCTGAAAACAAATCAAACACTTTGCTTTTCAAATTATCAGGTATTCCGATACCGCTGTCCTCTACTTCAATTACAAAGTTATTCTGTTCATCTTTCAGCCTTACTTTTATTTCGCCAGCTATAGGGCTGAATTTAATAGCATTATTTACCAGGTTACCCACTACGCGCAGCAGCTTTTCTTTATTAACATGTGCTGATNNCTTTCAGCCAGCTCCCTGGTAATATCTGTGGGTTCTTTCTCCAGTTTTTCGCTACTGAGCGTTACTACCTCCAGCAAGTCTTTCGTTAGATTGAGTGCTTGTTCTCCTGACTTACGCATCAGGTGTATATACTCCAGCTGATCTTTAGTAGGCTCATGTACAGTAGATTCAAATATCTCCAGCAAAGCCAATGCTGAGTTTACAGGGCTGCGCATATCATGCGATACCGCCTTCATAATCCTGTCTTTTTCTGCTGCAGTGTTTTCAAGTTCAGACAATGCTTTTTCCAACTGTTGTTGCTGTGTGGCAATTTGTTTATTCTTCTCCTTAAGTATATTAACGTGTTCACGCGACCTTCGCAGGTTTTTGATGACAAGTACAATGACTATAATGGACAACAGTCCTACAGCCATAGTCCAACCCAGGTACATTTTTCGTTCATCAGCCGTTTTCTCAAGAGCTGCAATCCGGTATTCGTCGCCGATTTCCTTTACATGATTATCAATAGTTGCCAGTGAAAAATCAATTTGCGATGCGCCCAGTGAATCTTCCACTTTTCTGTGCTCCATCAAATGGTCATACGCCTTTGATTTTTCGCCCAGGCTATGCCAGTACTGCCACTTCGTCCTGTTCCA
>DINJ01000021.1:5957-6818 GCA_002423665.1 Bacteroidetes bacterium UBA5543
TATCATCCATGTATCTCTCTACCTGTGCCATTATATCAGACGCCTGTGCCAGCCTGCCTGTTTTAATATAAACTTCAGCCAACTTCAGCTTTGTGTATTGGGCATCCCGCGGATCGTAGTTCACGTATTTTTCATTGTTAAGGCTTTTCATCAGGTAATGTTCCGCAGAGTCATATTTCCCTGCAGCGTAGTAAGTACCACCTATATTGCCATTAATGATAGCCTGCGCTACCACCACTAAGTGCCTCCATACNNTACATAGTTCCTGTGTCCTGTAGAAATAGCCGAAGTTCCCTGTGCAGGTAGAACAATTTTCGAAGGCAATCTTAAAGTAATTGACAGCCTCATCATATTGTTTAGCATTGTATAAAACCAAACCTATCTTGAGGTAGTAATACCCAATGGCGCATTTATCATCATTTTGTTCAGCCAGCGACAAAGCCTTATAATAGTACTTATATGCCGAGTCCATATTTTTCTTAGCAAGCTCAATATCAGCTTTAAAAAAGTATGCCCAGAGGTAATGATTAAGGGCGAACTTCCCCTGGGGCCCCTCTTTCAGAAGCACTATAACACTATCGACATATCGTTCCGATTCATCCTGCTTACCTAAACGGTTATATGAATCTGCATATATATGCCAGATATAGTACTTATCTATTTTGCTCCTTTCAAAATAAGTAGCGTACAGGCTGTCTAATATGCCAAAATAGCTGTTATAATCTGCTGTATTCCTGTATTCTCCCAACTTGATAACAGCAGGTTCTACATAATCGGGTGTAACCTCTGCAGCATATTCGTCTTTGGATGCTGTACAACCCGTCGATAGAAGCGATGCTATAAAAACTATAGCAGCCAGGT
>DINJ01000213.1 GCA_002423665.1 Bacteroidetes bacterium UBA5543
CGCTGGAGAGCTGGCTGGAGGGTATTGCGAAAGCCCCCGCCTATCATCTCAACTATTATGAGGCCGCCCGTACTTATGTCAATACCGATAAACCTGTATGGGTGATACTGTACGGTGAGATATTTGTGAACATGGAACATCATACCAAACGTGCATATGATACACGTGCTATGATAATAAATGCCTACACAAAGTTGTTTACCTCACTGGCTACAGGCAATATCCCTAAGTTTGGCTCAGNNTGCAGGCAGCTTTGAGCAGGCTGTGTATGATACCTATATCAAGCTGTCTCCCGTGATGAGTGATGGCTACACTACCGAGAACCTCACTATGCTGCGTACTCGTTTTATAATGGACTGGACGCTGCAATACGCTCAGAAATACCCCTTTTCGCTGTTCTATCGCCACGACCAGATGATACGCAACGGATATTTCGATGCGTACAATCAATGGCTGTTTGGCAAAGTAGAAAACCAGCAGCAATTCGAAGCATGGAACAGGTTTCACCAGGACGCAATGCCAAGATTGGAGGGCTGGATGCGCCAGTACCCGTATAGGACGGGAGATAATGAATATTATAATGTAAAAACCGTAGATGGCTTATTCCAAAAGAAAAAAGGCTGATATAAACGTTAAAAATATCCTGCATGTTCTCTCAGGCAGGTCAAATACACTACATTTGCCCACACATTTCAGGCTACAGGCCACAAGTACACACATGACGAAAAAGAATCCTACATATACTTCACTTTTCAGGGCGATATTGCCGTTGGCTCTTATTTGCCTGTCGATGACCGCCGGTGCTCAAACCGAACTGGATAAGATAGTAGGCGTGGTGGGCAAAAAGCACATCATACTGAAATCGGATATTGAACTGCAGGTAAAAGCTATGCAGGAGCAAAACCCTGAAATGACGGATATGCCGGGCTGCGATATTATAGAGCAGATGATACTCCAGAAACTGCTGGTAGAGCAGGGTGAGCGCGACAGCGTAGTGGTGAGCGATGAAGAAGTAGAAGCACAGTTGGAAAACAGGGNNGCGTTATTTCATCATGCAATACGGCTCTAAAGAAAAAGTAGAGGAACTATCCGGCAAAACTATATACCAACTGAAAGAAGAAAACCGTGAGGTAACCCGCGACATGATTATGTCGGAAAGGGTGCAGGGCACCATACTGGAAAGCGTAAAAGTAACACCGGCGGAAGTACAGAAATTTTACGCGAATATTCCTGCCGACAGCCTTCCTTTTTTTCCTGCTACCGTAGAGTTGGGGCAGATAGTGATGGACCCTGAGGTAAGTCCTGAACTGGACACCTACGCACGCAGGAAAATAGAAGAGATACGCAAAGAGATAGTAGAGGGAGGTGCAGACTTTGAAATAAAGGCAGGCATTGAAAGCCACGACCCCGGCACACGCGACGAGGGTGGCATGATGAAAGGTATCAGCCGCAAAGGCGGCAACCTGGTGACTGAATTTGTAGTGGCAGCCTTCAAGTTGCAGAATGGTGAGGTTTCTCCTGTTATTCGTACACGCTTTGGTTATCACATCATACAAATGGTGAACCGTAAAGGTGATGAAGCCGATGTAAGGCATATACTCATCAGGCCCGAGCGTACCAGTATAGATTTTGAAAAGGCATTGACCCAATTAGATAGTATACGCACAGAATTAGTGGCAGGCAGGCTGACATTTGAAACAGCGGTGGGTAAATTTTCTACCGATGAAATGTCGAACCGCACCGGGGGTATGATAGCTGATCAGCAAGGCAATACCACACTGGAAGTGGAAGACCTGGATCCCGTATTGGCGCTGATGATTGACACACTGAAACCCGGCAATTATTCCAGGCCTATGGTATTTACCAATATGCGTGGCGAGCGTTCTACACGCATAGTATATATGAAGAGCATTACCTCACCTCACAAGGCCAATCTTAACGAAGATTACAGCCGTATACAATTTGCTGCCCTTCAGAAAAAGAAAGGGGAACGTATGCAGCAGTGGATAAGGGATAAAGCACCCTCGTACTACATAAAGATAGATCCGGAATACGCTCAATGCCCTAACCTGCAGGTATATAGCAACGGCAGTTCGGCAAAGAAGTAGATAACGGACCAAAAATATTTAAGCGCCTTTACGGGCGCTTTTTTATTTCATGCTTTTCACCATCCTTTAACAGAAGATGGCGCTTTTTTTCAATCCAGGCTACAGGTGTACAGGTAGCTTTGCACAAAAATCATAACTATGACACAGAACCGTTATAATGTATTCAACCAGATACACAAAGGACTGCGCCACCTGATGTACGATACATCGGTGCGCATACAGACTACCGATTTGTCGCGCCCGGAGGCTAATGAAGTTATCAACTCCGTCTCCCTTGTGGTAGACCTCTTTGACGAACACGCGCACCACGAAGACAAGTTCATACTGCCGAAGATAGAAAAGCACAACCCGGCCCTGGTAGCTGATTTTGAGAAAGATCATGAACTGGACCATAAATTATCTGAAGGATTGAGGGAAATGGTAACATCGTGGAAAAATGCAGCTACCCAACAGGAACGGAATATTACAGGGCAGGGTATCTTTTATGCATTCAACGAGTTCATCGCCTTTAACCTGTATCATATGAACAGGGAAGAAGATACCCTGCTGGCTACCTTGTGGAAACACTATACCGATGAAGAACTGATAGCAGCCTCTCATGCCATAGTAGGCAGTATACCCCCTGATACACTGATGCTGGAAAGCAAATGGATGATGCGCAGCATGAACAATGCTGAAATAACTGAATGGATGACAGGCATAAAACACGGCGCACCCGCCGAGGTATATGCGGCCTACCTGAAGATGGCAGAACAGGAGCTGCCTGCCGAAAGGTTCCATATTGTAGCATCAGCACTGGAAACAGAAATTACTGTAGGCTGATAACATGTCGGATTTTTTCAATGAAAGGCGTGGCAAACATATTATCTTTGCCGCGCATTTCGCCCCGATGCAATAACACCCGTACCGTTATGACACTCACGTACAAAGAATACACACCATCGCCGCAGTTGCAACCATACGTTGACAACTACACTTATATGGTGTTTGACGGGCATTGTGAGGAGGAATCGCCGATACAACGCTGCCTGCCGCTGGGTATGACACAGATTATCATTCACGTTAACCAGGTGCGCAGCAGTACATGGAACAACGGCGAATGGAAGCAACTGCCTGACGCCTCTTTTATAGGTATTCACCGCGACCCCGTATCGTGGAGGACTAAGGGCAGAACGGTAATGTTCGGCATATCGCTGAAGCCTGAGGCGCTGATGCAGATTTTCAGGATACCCGTATGCGATTTGTTTAATACCCATACCGACCTGGAAAGTTTCCTCGGCAGGAAGACAGAGTTGCTGACGGGACGGATGTATGGTGTAGAATGCCCTTTTACCCTCATTCATATCAGTGAGCAGTTTATGCTGCAACAATTGAACAGCATGAACGCGCGCCGCAATTATATTGATGACGCCGTATCGCTGATACGCATGTCTAAAGGAACAATGAGTATAGATGAATTGAGCAGGCAGTTGTATGTGAGTGAGCGTAAATTGCAGCGGGGCTTTAAAGACGTGTTGGGCACCAACCCCAAAATGTACACACGTATCATCCGCTTCAGGAATGCCTATGAATATCTGCAGCAAAACCTGAAGGAGGAAATATCATGGGCGGATATTTCTTACCATTTCGGTTATGCCGACCAGGCGCATTTTATTCGCGAGTTCAGGGAGTTTGCCGGTGAAAATCCAACACGTGTCATCGATAACAAACCCGCTTATTACCAATTAAACGAAGAACTGGTTTACGGTTAAAACAATTCAATAAAAACAGCATAAAACAGAAAACCTGAACGGGCGTGATTCCCGTAACGGGAAACGTATGCACGCTTCTTAATCAATTAAAACATAAACATATGAAAAGGACGAAGTACACTATTGTTGCACTGCTTTCGATGTTGGCGATTGCCTGCAACAGCACCCAGCCACCTGTTGCAGAAAAAAACACTCCGACACAGGAAGAAAAAGTAAAACGTGGTGAATACCTGGTAACGGTAATAGGCTGCGGCGACTGCCATACGCCTAAGATAATGACACCACAAGGCCCGGCGCCTGATATGGAAAGATACCTATCGGGCTACAACGCAGAAATGCCACTGGGTAAATATGACACCACATTGGCTGCAAGCGGGCAGTGGGCGTTATTCAAGGGCGACCTGACAGCAGCAGCCGGCCCCTGGGGTGTTTCATTTGCAGCCAACATCACGTCGGACGGTACAGGTATAGGTAACTGGAGCCTGGAAAACTTTCGCAAGGCCATGAAGGAAGGTAAGTACAAGGGTATAGATAATAGCCGCCCTATGCTGCCACCTATGCCCTGGCAAAACTTCGCCCGGTTGACTGACGAGGACATAGAGGCTATGTTCGAGTACCTGAAGACGGTAAAACCTGTTAAGAACCTGGTACCACAGGCTATACCTCCCCGCGCATAACAATTTATATACATTGATTGTTTCGAATACCGCAATCTCCCGTTTCGTCGGGAGATTTTTTTAATTTAGCCTCATCAAACAAGGATACAGGGATGAATGTAAATGAAGTGCCGCAGGATGCCAGGGATTTTCGCGATGGCGACAAAGTGAAAAAGCTGGTGTATGCTGTAGACAAAGACGGCAAGTACACGGGAGTGAACTCGGCCGGCTGGGANNAGGCTGAAAACGAAGCTACCCGCCAGGCATGGGACGCAGTGGACGAGGCTTTGGTGGAAACTGAAGCTAAGGTAAAAGCCGGGCAACTGAGCCCTATAGCCTACTATATGCAGAAATGCCTGATGGACAAAGGGCTGCTGGCCAGTTATGTGGGCAAATGGGGTTGGCAAGTAAGCAGGCATATGAAACCCACTGTTTTCAATAAGCTGGACCGCAGCTTGTTGGAAAAATACGCTTCTGTATTCAACATTACTGTCGACGAACTTATATCTTTCGGCAAATAACTTAATACTGTACATTATCAACTGATGAGCCGGGTTAACTTTCAACACCAACAACATGCGCATTGCGAAAGCGGCGTGACTGCCAACCTGCTCAGGCATGAGGGGTTGCAACAGATAACGGAACCCCTGGCTTTCGGCATAGGGGCGGGATTGNNCCCGGCACTACTTTCCGATCGCTGCCCGGCAGTATTTTCAAACGGGTGACCAAAAGCCTGGATATTGATGTGCATACCCAGCGCTTCAGCACGCCCGATAAGGCTATGGCCGCGCTGGATGAAGTGCTGGACCGTGGTAAACCTGCGGGCATGCTCAGCAGCGTGTATTACCTGCCCTACCTACCCGAGGCTTTCCGTTTTCACTTCAACGCTCACAACCTGATAGCATACGGTAAAGAGAATGGTGTGTATAATATCAGCGACCCTGTGCTGGAAGATGTAGCTACTATATTACCCGATGACCTGGCCAAAGCCCGTTTTGCCAAAGGTACGCCGGAGCCTANNGGCAACATTATTCGTATGCAGGAGGAAATTGGTACTGGTGGGGCAGGTTTTCGCTTTTTATACGCCGCTTTTCTGCAGGAATCGGCTGAAATATTGAAAAGGGACGACCTGAAGGGTTTTGCGCAGGAACTGACAGCCATTGGCGACGAATGGCGGAATTTTGCATATTGCGCCGCAAGGCAAATGAAAGCCCGCAAGTCTGACCTGGTGTCTTTTGACGAACTGGGGGACATGCTGCAATCTATTGGTACAAAAGAAAAGGACTTTTTTACCCGGTTGAATAAGCTAAAATGGTGATATGTGGAATAATGGGTTTTTCTCTTGACGGATTATGCCTTATTTTTGCCACTGTTTTTTAGATATTAGTGCTACACTCAACCAGAGATATAATACTTTCGGTCATAGATTTCTTCCATAAACCGTTTGCCGGGTGGATTAAGAAGCAGACATTCCGCTATCTGGCCTGTGGTGGCTCTAATACCGTGCTGGATATATTGATATATTTTATCAGCTACAACTTCATCCTGGACAAGCAACCTGTACCGATATATTCAATCACTATAGCGCCGCACATAGCAGCGTTCATTATCTCATTCAGCGTCAGTTTCCCTATTGGTTTTGCATTGGCCAAGTATGTGGTCTTCCAGGAGTCGAACCTGAAGGGCAGGGTTCAGTTGTTCCGTTACGCTTTGCTGGTGGCCATGTGCATATTGCTCAACTATGTATTCCTCAAGCTGTTTGTAGAAACATTCGGCTGGTTCCCCACACCGTCTAAAGTGCTCACTACTGTACTCGTCGCACTCTTCAGCTATGTATCGCAGCGCAACTTCACTTTCAAGGTAAAGGATGTAAGCGAGAAGGTGAGTGAGGATGTGGCTTAGGTGTTTCGATTTCCTTTTGCAATGACGCGAGTAAAATAAAAAGAGCTGCAATTGCAGCCCTTCGGTATTATAAAATGTTCCTGTTCTTAGTTATGTGTCGCCTTGAATTTACGCACCGCTTCTGTCAGCTTAGGCAATACTTCGGCAGCNNGCAGCCTTGAAGAAAGGTGCTTCGGGGTCTTTGTTGATGACCACGATAGTCTTGGAACTGTTGACACCTGCCAGGTGCTGTATAGCACCGCTGATACCCACGGCTATATACAGGTTGGGGCGGATGGTACCACCTGTCTGCCCTACGTGCTCGTGGTGCGGGCGCCAATGTGAGTCGGCAACGGGGCGGCTGCAAGCCAGGCCTGCGCCCAGTTCGTGCGCCAGCTCTTCCAGTGGTCCCCAGTTTTCAGGGCCTT
>DINJ01000018.1 GCA_002423665.1 Bacteroidetes bacterium UBA5543
GACTTATAATCCATGTTTGCTATAGAGATAACGTTAGGAGGCAAGCAAGGGTTCACTATTTCAAAAGAATAGTCTTCTGCCTCACCCCTTGCACCTCCGCAATAGTTAACACCGGGGTCGAATATTTGTCCTAATGATGCAGTGATTATACGCATACGTACCAAACCCTCTTTTGCAAAACCCGGTACTGTTACTTTAATCGTCAAGGGGTTGTTTGTAGGAGTAGTAGTTCCTTGCTGATGCGGATTAGGAGCAGGAGGAGTAAAGTTTGGCGCGATATATTCCCCGGTACCGTTAAAGGAACCATCATTGTTCCAATCAACATATATTTTAGTCAATGTGGAACTCGTATTACTACTATTATTAGTGGCCCAGGTTATTTTCACGTCTACACTTTGACCAGCGGTTTGTTTGGTATACATGCTGGTGCCAGTATAATCTGAATAAGAGGTTAGAGTATTCCCGCAATTGCTATTCAGGTTGGAAAAGTTAACCATGCCACCGGAAGTCTCAACACTACGAATATATGCACCAAGGCTAGCATTTCCGCATTTGGCCGCCAGGTTTGGAACACCCGGTGTCGGGTTAGACTGACAATCAGTTGATGTCTTTACCTGTGCACTGACAGACGATGTTATACAGAATATCAGACAAAGGTGGAAAAAGGTTTTTAAAGGAAATGAATAGAGCCTCGTTTTCATAAAAAATGTTATTGAGTTAAGTAATGAGGATTGTACATCACAGTTACAAGTAGCAGAATACCTGAACTGTATCTGCAACAGACAGGCTTTTTTCAGGAAAGGTTTGAAAAATATCCGTATATGAACAATAAATTTCTGTTTAGGCCCTATCTATTAACCCTTGATTAAACACCTGGTATTATCCTGTGTAAAAAATGAAAGCCGCCTCGTACGAGGCGGCTTTTAAATTATTAGCAGAGCGTATCTATTACTTCTTAGTTACCCTCATTATTTCGTTGTGCTTGTCATCGTTGTACTTCACGATATAGATACCCGATGGCAGGCTTGTTGCGTCTACAACCACCTTGTCTGATTTAACAGGAGCGCTGTACACTGTCTTTCCTGTAAGGTCTATAATGGTCAGTCGTGCGTTGGCACTCCTGCTACCATTAAGCTGTATAGTCAGGTTATCCAGCATCGGGTTGGGGTATGCATCCATGCTGAAAATATCACTGCCGTTTACATTCTCTACCGATACGCCCCCCTGTGTCTTGAACGATACTTGTGACCAATCGGACAACGGTGTAGGTGAACACCTGCTGCGTACATGGAAGAAATAAGTCGTTTTAGGCGACAGACCCTGCTGTACTATAGATGTATTGATAGTATAGTAGCCTTTCTGTGGCGGGTCAGGTGTAGTGCTTACAGCATATTCATAACCATAAGCTGTTTGTATCGGATCCCACTGCACCCTTACTGTGCTATGCGTNNTATTTGGTATCGCACTGGAAAGTATCTACATCAACATTTGTATTGGTGGTAAATGTAAAACCACTCACCGTATCATCAGGAATAGTATCGATTGGTGTAATAACATACTCATAAAATTCAGCATTCAGCTTTGGGGTCCACGAGAAATCGGCAGACTTATAATCCAGGTTTGCTATAGAAATAACATTGGGAGGCAAACAAGGGTTCACTACCTCAAATTTGTAATCTTCAGCCTCACCAAAGACACCGCTACAAGGTGTTGCAGCACCGTAGGTAGATTGAATATTAGCACTTGTTATGATGCGCATACGCGTCACACCTTCCTTAGCATAACCCGGCACTGTCACTTTGATAGTAACTGTAGTACCTACACCATTGTGTACGTGTGGGTGACTTGGAATTACGGAAGCGGGTGCGGCATATTCAGTCGCTACGTCAAAAACACCATTTCTATTCCAGTCCACGTAAATTTTGTCAATAGAGCTGGTAATATTCTGTGGAGAAGCGCTGTTACCCCTCCATGTAATTTTCACATCTACTGATTTACCCGCTTCCTGTTTTACCAAAAAATTGTCTCCGGTATAATCAGAATAAGAGGTTGTGGTATTGCCGCAGTTAGTATTTGCATTAGTAAAGTTCACCAAACCTCCTGTAGTTTGTACCGTTTGAATATAACTCCAACGAGTGGCACTGCCACAGGTTTGGTTGAAGAACGGGACACCCGGAGTAGGATTGCTCTGACAATCATTGTATGCTGGCAGCTGTGCGTTGGCATTCGTTATGCCTGACACCAGCATCAACGCACCCAATACAGTCTTAGGAAATAAAGAGTATCGTTTTAATTTCATGTTTTTACCTATTATAGAAATAAGAAATTGAATTACAATATACAAAAACTCAATGAATTTATAAAATATTCCTAAAGGTCTAAAAATAAATCCATGAGCGTGTATATGATAGACAGGAATTCCACCATTAAGGNNGTATATTGTGCTATATACATACCGGCAGGCAGTTCGCTCACATTCAGTTTTACGGTATTGCTGTTAACCGGTAGTGTTTTCAGCAGTTTGCCGGTCATATCCAATATGGCAATAGTACCTTCTTTTACAGTACCACCAATGGTCACTACCATCTCCTGTTGTACAGGATTGGGGTACACCGCCAGTTGGCTGCCGTCACCGTTCAGGTTGGTAACACCCAGTGCCCATGTATTGAATTTGGCAGTTGCCCAGTCAGACTTATCGTATATAGAGCTACAATGCGCACGTACGTGTACATAGTATTCTGTACCCTCATCCAGGAACGGCGCNNGGTATCATTAAGGCCACTGATAGTAATTACCGGTGTATGGCAAGTAATGAGTGTTGTAAATGAATCCATTGCAAAACCTGATGTATCCTTAATACCACAAATGCTGCGGATAAAGACATAGTATTTAGTATCCTCAGTCAGGCCGCTTGCTGCCAGGCTATTAGCAGTAGGATGGTTACCTGATGCCCATTCTGCTGCAGTAGGATACTTATTATCAGTCTTAATAATTACCTGGTACCCAATAGGGTTGAACACCGGCTGCCATTCTATATCAGCGGCAAAGGCCGTAATATTATCAATAGTTATTCCTTTCGGGTTTTCAACGCAACGTATACCTATTCGTCCGTTTTGCACGCCTGTATAGCTACCCACGCTATCAAGTGTATTGGCAGGTGCCAATATGTTACGGATGGTATCAGTAGCCGCATTGCTGTAGTTATATCCTTCCCAGGCACCACTGTTGCTGGAGCGTGCTATTACCGCATCTATATCACCACCGGGAATGTCGCCTGTCCATGGGTCTTTGTAATACACTTTAGGCTTGTGGCCATGCACCCATGTAGCAGGCGTACCGGCTACATAGAAGTACATCCTACCTACACCCATAGGCATTGGCGCCGCCTGCACGCCGGTATACTGGCGCATGGTATATGTTGCAGGTACATCTGCACCCCAATCAATAGTTGCTACTGTATCCTGCCCAAAGGTAAATACCTGCGTGCTATTAGCCACCGGGTTGGCAGGGCTGGCATCAGCATTAGGTGGTGTACTTGTAGGGCTTACTTCATAAGCTCCTAAATCAGGCACCCCATCTACAGGGGCCTTAGCACGTGGCGCGCCAGTAATATCAGTTGTATCACCTGTAATGTGCATACCACGTCCGTTAACGGCCCATGCAGCCGGAGAGGTAGCATCTATAGAGAAATCACCGCTTGCAGCATTGCTGAAAGGAACATCGTACGTAAGTGAGTTACGGTCTTCACCGCTCAGGCTACGCCAACCATACATATCATCGCGCACTGCATAGGGCGACGACCGNNAGGTTGTAACCGCCGCTACCTGTTTTATAGAAGATGTTGTTATACAATGTTATACCATAACTGGTAGAACTGTTGTACACGTACATATTATAACTTGAGCTGCTGGGCCCATCTGTATAAATAGTGTTGTTGTACACCTGCGTACTGGGGTAAGGATAGTACGCCTGTATACCATAGTTAGAACTATTGGTCTTAGTTGATATTACATTATTGTACATCTTAGTCCCATTCATGTAATAGCTGTAAATACCATATACTGAACCTGATGAACTTACACAGTTGATGTTGTTGCGCGCAAACGTACCGCCATAGTAATACACATAAGCACCGTATATCGTTCTGTTTGAAGTCTGTATATCTACATCATTGTCAGTAATATTATAATTCTGACTGTAGTAGGTCATGTAATTATACGAATACGCATTACCCGTTATGTCTATTGTGTTATTCCTGAAAGTATCTGCACTACCGTAGTACACCATGTAGTTGTAGATGTAACCACCTGCTTTGTACAGGTTAAATGTATTATTCTCGGCAGTACCATTCTGGTCATTGTACATGTAGTAGTTGCGTATATAGCCAGATGNNGAATCGTATTATTAGCATAGTAAGAATTGCGGCCGTAGTAGTGGTATGTTACGTACACAGTATTACTGCTGGATGTTACATTGTAAGTATTGTTCTCCATCTCCAGGTGATTAGTCTGGCTATTGCTATAATAGTTTGTGAAGTAAGTACGGGTAACATAAGTAGTGCTGGTTGTATTTACATTGAACTCATTAGCTTTTATTTCCAGCTTATCCCTGTTATAGTTGATATCAAATCCGTAATAAGTACCACTACCTGACCGGTTAACAGTATTACCGTTCAAGGTAAGGTCGCCTGTATAATATCCATAAAAGGAATAGTAATAATTCTGTTCAAAGATATTGTCTTGAAACACATGGCCATTGGTAGTAGAAGAAGTATTGCTACCCCTCAGGTACACACCATAAGAGCCGCGCTCAATTGTATTCCCCTTGAATGTGTTAGCCGTACCGCTGCTAAAGCTGGTAGCGTATATACGCGATTTGTTGGTACTTGTTGTGTTACTGGTATTACCTGTCAGCACGCAATTTTCAACAGTATTGTAAGATGCGCTGCCCGCCATTCTTATATCGCAACCATAAGATGAACTTGTATTGTTCAGTGTCAGATTTTTGATTGTGATATACCTGGAATTATTCAGATAAAACACAAAGTTGGAGGAAGATGAGCCTGAAGGGCTTAACACACAGTTTGCCCTGTTGCCGCTCTGAGACTGAAACGTAATTGTATTAGTGCTGTTGGCACCGGTTACATTACCAATAGTGCCCTGCCAGCTACTTCCTGAATAATTGCCATCCCTGATATTGAATACTACAGGGCCATTAACACCACTACTATTCAAATCGGATATAGCGGCGCTCAGTGTTGTATAATCTGGGCTCGTGCCACCGATGGTGTAAGTGCCGCTCAACTGAGCTGACACCGTATTACCTGCAAAAACAGCAAGAATACATAGAAAAAGATGTTTCGTTATTTCGTTTACGTGCTTCATAATTCAATTGTTAGATTGTAATTAATGATGTTGTTTGTTTGATATTAAACCTATATCAATTGGACCTCATAAAATTACCCAGTTGAAATGCACGTATTAATTAAAATGCCGTATGTGGTTATTAAAATACCATTTACTGTTTTTTAAATAATTATTAATGCTCTTGAAACACCCTACTGTAGGTTTACATATAGAAAAACACAGATGTCGTGATTGCTATTAAATTATATACTCATTAAAAAAGGCACCCCATACAGGGTGCCTTTTTATTCCATATTAATCAGGTAAATTAAAAAATGACTATTGCTTAGTAAACTTCGTTT
>DINJ01000048.1:0-4249 GCA_002423665.1 Bacteroidetes bacterium UBA5543
TGGGAAGCCATGAGCGGTGATATAGCCTTTGACAAAAAGTACAAGAGGACAATATGTACTGACGCCCGTTTCATCTTCTGGATTATTGAGAAGATGGGTAAAGCTCATAACCTGATTGAAGAGGTAGACCTGCGTAAATAAGCGGTAAAAGAATGATATTGCAGGCGGCGTTGTTTTTCAACGCCGCTTTTTTTAATGTTAGATTTGAGTTGTCATGAAAGAAAGAGTTATCAGTAAAGAAGTGGTTTTTGAGGACTACTTCAGGATTGAAAAGTGGATATATCAATATGAAAAGGACAACGGGGAGCTGACAGAGCCCGTTGACCGGATGGCATTCAAAAGGCCGGATAGCGCGGCCGTGATTGTATTCAATACAGAGACAAGTAAAGTGCTGTTGGTAAAGCAGTTCAGGCACTGCACGTATGAGAAAGGGCCTGGCTGGATAATAGAAACAGTAGCAGGCGGTATTGATACTGGGGAAACAGCAGCAGATGCAGCGTGCAGAGAGTCAATAGAAGAGATAGGCTACCGCATACACAACGTAGAGAAGATATCTACTTTCTACGCATCGCCAGGCTGCTCTACCGAGCGGATGATCGTCTTTTACGGCGAGGTGACCAATGCTGACAAGATAGCTGACGGTGGCGGGGAGGAGCACGAGAGCGAGTTCGTCTTTACCGTAGAATACACACTGGACGAGATTGCTGCAGCTATAGCCAACGATGAAATCAACGATGCGAAAACTGTTATCGGCTGCAACTATGTACTAAAGAAATACGGATATTAAGACAATACCTTTTCCAGTTCAATGAAAGTATCTGAGGGTAGCTCGCCTTTCCATAGTACATCGTATATAGCAGTGGCTATGGGTATCTCGATGCCGTATTTCGCAGACAGGTGTTGCATGCCCCTGGCTGCATAATATCCTTCAGCTACCATGTTCATCTCCAGTATCGCGTTCTTTACTGAATAACCTTTGCCCAGCATGGTGCCCAGCATACGGTTGCGGCTGTGTAGCGAGTAGCATGTCACCAGCAGGTCGCCCAGGTAGGCGCTGGTATGGAAGTCCGGACGTTCATTAGATGGGTGTACTTTATCAAAGTGTGCCTGCAGGTAGCGATGCATTTCACGGTAACAGTTGGTGATATAAACGCTCAGGAAGTTATCGCCATAATCCAGGGCATGCGCCATACCGGCACCAACAGCATATATGTTTTTGAGCACGGCCGCATATTGTACGCCCCATATATCGTGATTGGTAGTGGTGTAAATGTAGGTATTGCGGAAAGCCTCCGCTATGCTACTTGTAAGGGTATCGTTGAGCCCTGAGAAAGTGAGGTAAGAGATGCGTTCATAAGCCACCTCTTCAGCATGGCATGGGCCCGTTACTGCCACATACCGTTCCAGGTCAAAAGAGGATTGCAGTGCCAGGTAGTCATTTAACAACAGGTTGCTATCCGGCAATACACCTTTGATGGCAGATACGATATTCTTTCCTGTCCAAAGGTTTGCGTCAACGCTTTCAATGACGCCCTGTGCATAGGCGGATGGTACACATACTATTACCGTATCGCATTCGGCCAGTACTTCCTGCAGGTCATTTGTCGGAATGATGGTTTCGGGCAGGAAACGGACTGAAGTAAGGTAGTGGGCATTGTGGTGTCTTTCCTCAAGATGTTTTACCGCTTCCTCACTTCTTACCCACCAGAATATTTTATGGCCATTGTCCGTCAATATCTTGGCGATGGCTGTCCCCCAGCTGCCATTACCTATAATCCCTATCTGTCCAGGTGTATTACTGCTCAATGCTATACGATGTTTGTGTGATTAATCTTCTTCCTTAGATGATTTGGCCTCGTAGAGTTCTTCTTTCTTGGTGATGGTTACTTTGGTTTTATCTTTCAGCGTGCGGGCGATAGCGCCATATGGTGCTATTACTACCTCTTCGCCTTCTTTCAGGCCATCGGTTATCTGTATGTATTCATTATCCTGTATGCCGGTCTTTACATCGCGGATGGATACTTTTTCCGTTTTCTTATCATAGACAAATACCACCTGGCGTATCTCATCAATGCCCGAGGCTTCCATTTCTTTCTTTACACTATCCGGCCAATCGCGCGTGGTAACAGCATTGACCGGCACTGCCAGGGTGTTGGCGTCTTTACGTGTTTGTATTTCTACCGAAGAACTCATGCCCGGCTTGAATACGAACCTGCCTTTCTGCAATTCGTTGCTCAGGTCCTGGTAGCTGTTCTCCAGTATTAGAATATGTACCGTGTAGTTTGTTACCTGGTCGGTGCTCATAGCGCCCGTACCACTGGTAGTGCTGGACACGGCTACTTTTGATACCACACCTGTAAACTTACGGTTGCGGTAGGCATCGGCAACGATGGTAGTGGTGTCACCAATCTTCACTTTAGCTATGTCTGTTTCGCTCACATCTACGCGTACCTCTATGCGGCGCATATCGGCAATGGTCAGCATTTCAGTACCCGCCATCTGGGCTGTACCTACCACGCGTTCACCAAGTTTTACTTTCAACTGAGACACCACACCTGTTACAGGTGCTACTATTGTGGTACGGCGTAGGTTTTCATGCGCCTGGTTCAGGTTGGCAGCTGCGGCATCCACGGTATATTCGCCACNNACCAGCCATACTGGCTTTAGAGCCCTCGTAACTGGCTTTTGCACCCAGGTATTGGGCTTCAGCCTGTTCAAACTCCAGCGCTGATATTACCTTGTCTTTATACAGTTGTTTATTACGCTCGTACAGGGACTTGGCTTGTTCAAACTGGGCTTTGGCCTGTTCTGACATTTGTTGTGCATTCCTCGCCCTTGCTTTCGTTTCAGCCAGGTTAGCAGATGCCTGCGTAACCATAGATGAATAGATTGTAGGATTGATTTTCACTAATACCTGCCCCTTGTACACGCTATCACCTTCTTCTATTTCCAGGAAGGTTATTTCACCGCTCACTTCCGGGCTTATTTTTACTTCGGTTTCAGGATAGATTTTCCCGCTGGCTGTTACCGTTTCGATAATCGTATGCGGGGCGGCTGCTTCCACAGCTACCTTTATACCTTTATTGCCTGTAGCCTTACCGATAATGATAAGAACAATCAATAAAAGAACCGAACCGCCAATAATCCACCAGAGTGTTTTCTTTTTCATGTATCAGATTGAGTGATGCAAATGTACTAATTATCTTACCTCGCTGCCCGGCGCTGTTGCGTCTACAGGCGATACAAATACCAGTTTGCCATCCTTGTCTTCAGCCATGAGTATCATGCCTGCGCTTTCTATACCCCTCATTTTGCGGGGTGCCAGGTTGGTTACTACTGTTACCTGTTTGCCCACTATCTCTTCAGGCTTGTAGTGCATAGCTATTCCCGAAACTACTGTTCTTTTTTCAAAACCCATATCCAGTTCCAGCTTCAGCAGTTTATCGGCTTTTTCCACTTTCTCAGCAGCTATGATAGTGCCTACACGCAGGTCTATTTTAGCGAAGTCGTCATAAACGATTTCGGGCTTAACCGGATTATGTGCCGGGGCTTCAGGCTCAGCTGCAGCCGCCGCTGCTTTTGCGGCGTTGCCTGCATTATGCAGTTTGTCCACTTGTTCTTTCATCTGTTCGTCTTCTATTTTCTTAAACAAGAGTTCGGGGGCGCGCAGGGGGTAGTTTACCTTCAACAGGTCAATCCTGCCGGCGTTTTCCCAATCCAGCATTTTGTCCACCACCTTCATCATGTGCAGCATCTTCTGCACGGTAAAGGGCATGAACGGGTTGGCCAATATTGCCATATTGGCAGTGAGTTGCAGGCACAGGTGCAGGCAGTTGTCGATCAGTTGCTGGTTGCCGGGCTCGCTATCCAGGGTTTTGGCTACTATCCAGGGTTGTTTGTCCTGCATGTATTTATTGCCTNNATTATAGCCCGGTCGGCATCGTCCATCAGTTCCTCGTGCAGGGCGGGTACACGGCCATTGCAGAGTTTATGCATCAGCACGAATGTCCTGTTGACGAAGTTGCCAAAAATGGCTACCAACTCGCTGTTGTTCCTGTCCTGGAAGTCCCTCCATGTAAAGTCGTTGTCCTTACTTTCGGGCGCATTGGCGCATAGTACATAACGAAGTACGTCCTGCTGCTCGGGGAAATCCTGCAGGTATTCGTGCACCCATACCGCCCAGTTGCGTGAGGTGGATACTTTATCACCTTCTATGTTCAAAAACTCATTTGCAGGTACATTGTCCGGC
>DINJ01000048.1:4351-10687 GCA_002423665.1 Bacteroidetes bacterium UBA5543
TTTGGTCTTGCGCTTAACAGGTATAGCGTTGCTGAGTGCGCTGCGAGGGTTCTTCAATTGTTCGGGCGATAGGGTGCTGCCGCATTTCTCGCACTGGTCGCCATAGGCGTTATCATTGCCGCATACCGGGCAGGTGCCCACGATATACCTGTCTGCCAGGAATACATTGGCCTCTTCGTCAAAAAACTGCTCGGTTTCCTTCTCTTCAAATACACCGTCGTCGTACAGCTTTTTGAAGAACGCCTGCGATGTTTCGCGGTGGGTGGCGCTGCTGGTGCGGGAGTATATGTCAAATGATACACCCATCTGCTCAAAACTGCCCTTGATCATGGCGTGGTACTTGTCTACCACATCCTGCGGGGTAACACCCTCTTTACGGGCACGTATGGTAATGGGTACGCCATGTTCGTCGCTGCCGCATACAAATTGTACATCTCGCTTCTGCGCTCTCTGGTAGCGCACATATATATCCGCCGGCAGGTAGCAGCCCGCCAGGTGACCTATGTGTACGGGTTCATTGGCATAGGGTAGTGCTGCCGTTACTAATATCCTTTTATAGTCCATTCTGTCTGTCACTGTAATTTGAGGGTGCAAGATAATGATTTGCGTGGAGGGTTAATTAGGTAATATGCTAATGCGGCAATGCGATAATGCGTCACTCAGGTTAGGGGCGCAAGCCGGATTTTGTGCGGAATGTGCAGTTTTTGTTACCCAAAACAGGTGTTGGGAACAAAAATTGTTGCGAATTGTCGCGGATAGTGCTGTTGTTTGCGTTTTAATTATTTGATATTCAGTTAATTGCGAAAATGTTCCATTTTGATTCCTGGTTTTTGAGATAAAATTTTCGGAACAACATAAAAAATCCCGCAATAGCGGGATGAAGAAATAGATTGTTGGTTGATATGGTATTTCCCGGTTCATAGGTGCATTGCAAATATACGCATAATTATTGTAAAATCCTTGCCATGGCCAGTGAAAATATGTACTATTACAGGTTTACAGCACCTACCAGGCTTACCAGTATGGCTATGAACATGATGATTTTCTGAGTGCTCTCGCGGCGGATGATGGCGTTAGCTGTGGCTGCCATTTGAGTAGTTGTGTTCTCTGCGCGGTTGATGTTGATTGTTGCTTGCATGATTTTTTGTTTTTGCTGTTCGTTAATGTTTGTTTTGAGTAAGTGTGTTTTTTATTTCTTGTCCTGAAACGCTTGTTTGTTTCGTTTGACAATACAAAGATGCGACGCGGAGGTGCCCTGTTCCAAATAATCGTTAACAGTTAACGCTNNTTTGTTAACAGTTAACCAGCTATTAAGAAATAAAAATGCCCCGGTGTAGACACAGCAGGGCAAAAGTTAATACTACTAATATTTAATGCTTATTCTCTTGTGTCAATAGTGATCTTGCGGTAATTGCCTTTAATTGTGAGGTTTTTCATATCCATCATAGGCTCGTATTTTTTGAATACTTCTTTTGACTGTTTAATACCGTCTATATACAGCTCATTTCCTTTCTTCTCTATTTTATAGCCATTTTTCCTGTCTATCAATCCGTCTTTCTCCATCGATTTCAATAATTTGTCATGACGGCTGGTGATCATAATATCCGATTTTACAGGTACTTTTTCCCCGGTACGCCTGATGTATATCTCGTCATCATCAAAATCGTCATTTGATTTAAACACCATAACCCTGGCATCAGCCTGCCCGCCATGAGCTTTTGCCATTTCTTTCCTGGCTTCTGCCATGGCCTTTGTGTATTCCTTGCGTGCTATAGCCACTTCTTTCCTGGCTTCTGCCATCGCTTTACGTGATTCAACAAGAGCTTTTCTTACCTCTTCGCTTAACTCATGCGCGTTCATGTTCATCTCTGCATTTACCGAATCATCGATACTTTTCCAATTAACTNNACTCCGGCCATAGCACCATCTATTATTTCGGTGAGCTTCAGCTCTTCCAGCAAACCTATTGCTTCTTCCATTGCTGCACTTGCGTCTGACATGCTTTTATTGATACTTAAGTTTTTGACAGTATCTCCATCCTTCACCACTACAATACTTTTCTGAATATGTTTGTCAGCAGTCTTTTTATCATCATCGGTATCTATCTCAGACTCTATGATAATATGTTTTTTGACAGTCGCAGGCTTTCCTGATTTTTCAGTTTTTTCAACAGTTTCTTTTTTCTTCTCCTTTTTAGACTGTGCATGTACATCGGGCACAAAGATTGTGCAGGCGCCCGCCAGCAATACTACTGCCAGCAGCACAGCCATTAACTGGCCATAATTGACATTGTGGTTTTTCATTTCCATTATACGTTTTATACGGTTTAATAATTGATGGTTGTTGCCTGTGGCTGCAAGAGCGGGCAGAGCCGGCTGTTGCCGGTAAGTTTCCAAAGCCGCCAATGCTTTGGCATAGGGTAGCGGTGCAGTTGTAGCACGTACCACCATATCATCACAGCAATGTTCCCGCTCTTTGCGTATAATTGATGATATAAGCCATACAAAGGGGTTGTAGAATAATATGGTTTCGATGAAAAGCTGCACCATATTCACCAGGTAATCGTGCCGACGGATATGTGCCAGTTCATGCAGCAATATGGCTTCCGCTTCAGCTGTACTGAGTTTGTTGGCAATGGCCACAGGTACCAATATAACAGGTCTGAGGGTGCCCATGACTGCAGGTACCAGCACTCTTGATGAAAAATACAGTTGCACGTTATTATTGACCCCCAATACATGCATGCTATTGTTGAGTATTGCTGTCCAGTTGCTGCCGGGTATTGTGGTGCCACTGTATTTCAGGCTGTTGAGCGTAAACAGGTTATAGGCAATACGTACCAGCAACAGTACCATGCCGCCGAGGTAGATGTTGACAATAAGCGCAGTATGTGTATTGAACCAGGATGAAAGAGCCTGAATGACACCTGTATATGTATTGACCTGTGATGTGCCGATAGCTGAAGCTGTGGTATGGTTAGCGGGTGGTGCAGCTGCAATTGTGTATTCTACGGCCTGNNGCTATATACCTTGCTGAAGCGTAGTTGCCGGGAATAACCGCCAGCAGCGCACGCAGCAGTATATATAACAATAAACCCTGCCAAAGAGCATGTACCAACGCCCAGCTAAGAGCCGTAACTATATCTGATGTAAGGTGTGCCATGTGCTGTGTTTGTATTTATTACAAATAGTTATGGTTATTTTTTGTTTTCAATTTCATCCAGGTACTTCCTGATGGCATCCAGTTCTGCCGCATCAGCCTTGTGGTTGCCCAGTGCCTGCATAACCATCTGCATAGTATTGCCACTAAAAACGGTGTCTACCATTTTGCGTAGTATTTGTCCCTGTGTTGTTGATCTGGACACTGCGGCTTCGAATACATGGACGCGTGAACTGTTGTCGCGTTTTACCAGGCCCTTGTCGTGCATTATCTGCATCAGTTTCAGTGTAGTGGTATATCCGGAGCCTTTAGTAGTTTCCAGCACTTCATGCACGTCGCGCACAGTGCACGGGCCTTTATCCCATAAAATATTCAGGATCTCCAGTTCACCATCGGTTGGTTTGATATTCTCTGTCATAGCTATTACGAATGCTTTCGTAAGCAAACATACGAATCATTTCGTAATGACCAAATATGCAGAGGGGGAAAAATGTTAAAGAAAATAAAAAACCATCCCGCTTATGCAGCGGGATGGTTCAGAATATGTTGAGGATATACTGTAATTAAGCTAAAGCAGCCATTTTCTTAGCAATACCTGATTTCAGGTTGCTGGCTTTGTTCTTGTGTATAACATTGCGCTTGGCCAGTTTATCTATCAAAGAGATAACTTTAGGCATCTGCTCAGTGGCTTCTTTCTTATCAGTGATAGCCATAAGGTCACGTATAGCGTTACGGGTAGTTTTACCATAATAACGGTTACGGTCGCGGCGCGCAGCGTTTTTCCTTACACTCTTCCTGGTAGACTTATGATTTGCCATTAATTTATTAAATTTTTAGGGCTGCAAAGGTAAATTAAAAAAACAGAAATCAAAAATATTTTTAAGGCTTACATGGACTGGTCAGCGTATATTTTACGGCTGCGGCTTTCCAGCGTCACCTTTTTAGCAAAGAAAGCGTCCAGTTTGTCTTTGGGGATACGTAAGTTGTAAGTTTCTTCGCTGTATGTTTTGTATTCAAAGAGTTCATAATCAAGGTTCCAGCGTTGGATAAGCTGGAGGTCTATTCCCAGTTCCTGTGCCAGCAATTCGGGGTAGAGGGGTTCTGAAATGCGGACAATAGCCATTGATTTCAATTCCTCATCAGTAAACATAGATTTTTTAACCTTGGGCTTTTCGATAGCCTTTGAGGGCTTTACATAGCTTATCTCGTCAGGAATATCCTCGCCGATGTAGTAGGGAAGTTTCTCGAAAATGGTGGCGGTGGCTACAAATGCCAGTACGTGCCCCTGCGTTTCACGTGGCAGGTAGGGCTTTAAATCCCAGAAGTTTCGGCTGCCGGTGCGCTGTATGGCACGCAGTACCGGGCGGGGGCCGCTGTTGTATGCTGCTATTACCAACAACCAGTCGTCCAGTTCTTCGTATAGCTCCATCATGTATTTGGATGCTGCCTTGGTAGAGCGTAACCAATCTTTGCGGTCGTCGCGGTTTTTGTTCACCACCNNATGACCGCGAGGTATTTTAGTTCTTTAGGAAGCTTGTTTTCCTCCAGTACAGCGTCTATCAGCGGGAAGACTTTTTGAGAACGCTCCCTGACTGTCGTCAGTGTACGGTTGTGCGACCTGAGGTATTTTTCAGTATAGCCTGTAATGTAATCTACCTTGCTGCCAAAGTAAGCAGTGTCTGTAGCGTATGGAACGTGTTTGTACGTTTTGGGTTTTGCTGCTTCCAGGTTGGCGGCATATACCTTGGGGTCTACACCTTTCCTGATGATGATTGTATCACTTTTATACTTGTAGAAGCTGTTGTCCAGATCCTGCGACATCACCATGCCGGAGGTCGTGAACATTAAAGCTGGTACCAGTAATAAACCGTTTAATCGCATCCTTTAACTGTACAATAATTTATCGTTGCCTTGTCTAAGACATGGGTTAAAAAAATTAATAGCTATAAAAAAAGTAAAAAAAGTCGAATTATGCTACCGGGTGTGGATATTATTTTATAGGCTTGTCGCTTTCCTGCATGCCCTGTTCTATCTCATCCTTTACGCCTTTTTTAGCGTCGTTGAACTCACGTATACCTTTGCCTATACCGCGTGCCAGTTCGGGGATTTTCTTGCCGCCAAACAACACTATTACCACGATAAGGATTGTAATCCATTCGCCACCACTAGGCATCGAAATCAAAAAGACTGGGTTAATTGCTAACAAAGACATGTTTTACTTGTTATTTAATTATTACTGATTCAAACAAAATTATGATTTAAAACTGATTAATGCAGTAAAGCACCATGTATTTTAACTGTTTTTTCCGCACATATGGTTAATAATCATGTTTTAAGACTTGTATATATTTATACTAGTCTGTATATGATAAATTACTGTCCGTCCAGCTTGTTTTTTACCTGGCGGTTCATGCCCGAAGTATAGGTGCGCCATTTCTCTATTACTTCCTGCATGTCTTGGGGTAATTCAGAGTCAAACTGCACCTGCTCGTTGGTAACAGGATGTCTGAATCCTAACTCTTTGGCATGCAAGGCGTGGCGGTTGAGTATCTTGAAGCAGTTGTCTACAAACTGCTTGTACTTGGTAAATACGGTGCCTTTTACAATCCTGTCTCCGCCATAGGGGCTATCGTTGAATAGCGGGTGCCCGATGTGTTTCATATGTACACGTATCTGGTGCGTGCGTCCGGTTTCCAGCCTCAGTTCTACAAGTGTCACATAGTTGAACCGCTCCAGTACTTTGTAATGGGTGATGGCTTCNNATTCTCTTTGTTGAGGTAATAGGCCAATGCATTGACGAGTGTACCCCGATAGTTGCCATTGCCGGGGTGTACCACCATGCCTGCCCGCTTGTTGATGACCATCAGTTCGTCATCTTCAAAAACGATGTTCAGGGGGATGTTTTCGGGTATTACCTCGGTGCTTTCGGCGCTGCGGGTTTCCATTACTACTATCTCATCGCCCGGGCGTATTTTATAGTTAGACTTTACAGCGCTGCCATTCACAAGGATAAAGCCCTCGTCAAGCGCCTGTTGTATTTTGTTGCGCGTAGCATGCTCTATGCGGTTCATCAGGAACTTGTCTATACGCAAAGGTTCCTGCCGCTTGTCAGTAACAATGCGCAGGCGTTCGGCAGGAGCTTCGTCCGTTCCTGTTTCTTCAATATCACCATCCTCT
>DINJ01000048.1:10725-13546 GCA_002423665.1 Bacteroidetes bacterium UBA5543
CTGTACTCATGAATGGGTGCAAAGGTAGCAGGTTAATGCGGTAATAGGATAATAAGTTGGCGGGTTAGTTGGATCACTACAGGATGGACCACTACTTATAGTCCTGCATTTTTACCTGTTGTTTGCAGAAGTAATATTCGCGGATATCGTTGGATGCTACGATTACCAGCTTGTTTTGANNCTGTGCAGTCTGTAATCCTGTTAAGCCTATTATTTGCTGTATATCCAGGCCCGGGTAAACAGGCTTGAACGAGAAGTGGAATTTGAAAAATTCAACCAGGGTAAATTCCTCAATTATTTCCTGCGATGGAGCGGTGAAGCTGATGTTTTGGTATAATTGTTCAGGAGGTACGCCAGTGCCGTTCTGTTCGTAACGTACCTTGCCTGCAGATGCAGCCTGCATACCCGCTATTATTCGCAGCAGGGTAGATTTACCACTGCCGTTTGGGCCCAATATGGCATGTGCGCCGGGCGCAGCTAAATTTAAGTTGACGTCTTTAAATATCCAGTGGCGCTGAAAGCGTTTGCTTATATGCTCAAGATATATCTTCATTGTGCCTGCTGATATATCCTTTCATGATACCACGGCCTGTTTCGCGTACGAAGGTGATGATCTCATCCCGCTCATCAGAAACAGGTATTTCTGTTTCGATGATGCTCAGGGCTTTGGACGTGCTATAGCCCCTTACAAACAGTATCCTGTATATATCCAGTATATGGTTAATCTTGTCGATAGAATATCCACGGCGTTTAAGGCCAACTGAGTTGATGCCGCTATAGGACAAAGGTTCGCGCGCCGCCATCACATACGGCGGAATGTCTTTGCGCACCAACGAACCGCCTGTAATGAAGGAATGGGAGCCGATACGAACAAACTGCTGCACGGCGGTAAGACCTGCGAGTATTACATGGTCGCCCACTACAATATGCCCGGCAAGCGTAGTATTGTTGGAGAATATACAATAGTCACCTACGATACAGTCGTGAGCAATATGTGAATACGCCATAATGAGGCAGTTGTTGCCGATTACGGTTTTATTCCTGTCGGTAGTACCGCGGTTGATGGTAACGCACTCCCGTATGGTGGTGTTATCGCCAATAACAACTCTTGTATCCTCGCCTTTATATTTCAGGTCCTGTGGTATGGCAGATATAACTGAACTGGGGAATATGCGGCAGTTTTTACCGATACGCGCCCCTTCCATTATAGTCACATTGCTGCCAATCCAGGTGCCTTCGCCAATCTCTACATTTTTATGTACAGTTGTAAAGGGGTCAATTTTTACGTTAGGCCCGATTTTGGCGTCGGGGTGTATATATGTAAGCGGGTGTATCATTTTTTGTCTTTTGGAACGATTTGAGCTACCAGTTCTGCTTCGGTAACAAGTTTATTGCCTACATATACCGTACCGCGCATTTCGCATATGCCCCTGCGTATGGGGTTCTGCAATTCAAGCTTAAGTATCAGCGTATCGCCCGGCAGTACGCGTTGTTTGAATTTCACTTTGTCTATCTTCAGGAAATAGGTATCGTAGTTCTCCGGGTCGCTGTAATTGTTCAATGCCAGTATTCCGCCGGTTTGCGCCAATGCTTCTATCTGCAATACGCCCGGCATTACGGGGTTGCCGGGGAAGTGCCCCTGGAAGAAATGCTCGTTGAAGGTGACATTCTTAATACCTACCACATGGTTGTCGCTCAGCTCAATAATCTTATCTACCAGTAGGAAGGGGTATTTATGTGGCAGCGATTTTTCAATCTGCGTAATGTCATAAATAGCAGGCTGATTGGGGTCGTAATGAGGTACATCAGAAAGGTGTTTGTTCTTTTTGATGTACTGCTTTATTTTCTTCGCAAACTCAACATTGGAGGCATGTCCGGGACGGCTGGCGATGATGTGCGCCCTGATAGCGTGGCCAACCAGCGCCAGGTCGCCGACAACGTCCAGCAGTTTGTGGCGTGCAGGTTCGTTGGTGAAGTGCAATTGAATATTATTCAGTATGCCTTCCTGTTTTACCTGTATATTCTTCTTGTTAAATATGCCGGAGAGCCTGTTCAGTTCATCATCGCTTACTACCTTGTCTACCACAACTATTGCATTGCTGAGGTCACCACCTTTTATCAGGTTGTTGTCCAGCAGGTATTCCAGCTCGTGCAGCAAGCAAAAAGTACGGCAGGGCGCTATTTCGTCTTTAAATTCAGTTATGTGTTTCAGCGTAGCATGCTGAGTACCCAGTACAGGAGAGTTGAAGTCAATCAGGGTGGTAATCTGGTATTCATTAGACGGCACAGCGAGCATATCCACATTCTTTACGGGGTCGTAATAATGGATATTGGAATCGATGGCATAAACAATACGTTTTGCGTCCTGCTCCAGTACGCCAACACTGTCTATTGCTTCAATTATTTGTTTGGAGCTACCATCCATAATAGGAATCTCCGCACCGTCCAGTTCTATCAGCACATTATCAACGTTCATACCAACCAGGGCTGCAAGCAGGTGTTCAACAGTGCTTATTTTTACACCGTTTAGTTCCAGTGTAGTGCCCCTGGATGTGTCCACAACATAGTCTACATCCGCTTTTATGACGGGCTTTTCGGGCAGGTCAATACGCTGAAAACGTATGCCGTAGCCCGGATTGGCGGGTTTCAAGGTCATATTTACCTTTTGCCCGGTGTGCAAACCCACACCCTGTAAAGTAACAGACCCTTTTAATGTATGCTGATTCTGAGACGACGTTTCCTGCTGCACAGTTTTTGTTTTATTCTTTATCTGTTTGACTAATAAATCTTCACTCACTTTTTCCTGTGGTTTTTTCGCTTA
>DINJ01000048.1:13730-13933 GCA_002423665.1 Bacteroidetes bacterium UBA5543
TATCTTTTTGTAGGTACCGTCTTTTTGCGGGGCGAAGCCAAAACCATCGCTGCCGATAACCGTGCCGGAATGTATAATGACATTCGCGCCTATTTTACAGGTGTCGTACACGTTTACCCCCGCGAACAAAGTGGTGTTTGCTCCTACAGAGGCTTCGTCGCCCAGGTAACAGCCGGGGTATATACGTGCACCATCGCCAACAT
>DINJ01000091.1 GCA_002423665.1 Bacteroidetes bacterium UBA5543
GGTGTCATTTCTTCAGGGACAGGAAGTATTCATGCTGATACCTTCGATGCTTTTCTTATGAAGTTTACACCGAATATGACAAAAATATGGGGTACATATTACGGAGGAAAGGGAAATGATGGTTTTGTGAATTTAGCGGTACGTAACGGCTATATTTATTGCACAGGTTTTTCTTCAAGCAGTACACATATATCTACCACAAATGCACACCAGGCAGGCTTCAACGGGCCTTTTTCGACAATGCAAACCTATTACATGACAGCATCATTTGGTGACGGCATTTTGATTAAGTTTGACACAAGCGGAAACAGGATATGGGGGACGTATTACGGAGGCAGCGCAGTGGAAGTTATTACCGGTATTACCATAGATGCTGATGGTAATATCTATGTTGCAGGAAGTACTTCAAGTGTCAATAATATCGCATCGGGTAATGCTCATAAAACAACTAACAATGCTACGATAACAGATGGCTTTATTGTCAAATTCTCAACCAATGGAGTGCGTAGTTGGGGAACATTTTATGGTGGGGGGTGTCACGATTTTATTAAGAGTATTACAAGTGATGTTGAAGGTAACATATATGTAACAGGATGGACTTGCAGTACAACAGGTATAGCCACACCAGGTACATATCAATCATCATTATGGGGTGGAGAATATGATTTTTTTCTGGCTGGCTTTAACACAAGTGGTTCCAGACTGTGGGGTTCATATTATGGTGGAAACGGGGAAGACTGGGAATTTCTGTATGGTGCAGGTTTCTCACCAATGTTGCTACATACCGTCTCATCAAGACGTTTCTCCGGTAATATATATATTACTGGAGAGGTCAAGAGTACCGTTGGGATAGCCACACAGGGAGCTCATCAAACGACAGGCAATGGGTTGTCAGGATGCCTTGCGAAATTTGTAATTGATACAGTAGTTAATATTCAGCAACCGTTTTATGATTCTGTGTATTGTCCGGGCGATACCCTGAAGTTACCTTACCATACAAATTTGCCTTTCTACAATGGAAATGTATTCACCNNGTGCAAGGACAGATAATTTTACAGATACTGTCTTATGCATTATTCCTGTTAACGCGCTTGCCGGTGCGCGCTACAGGATAAGGATTGTAGCGGATAGCCCGGCACGAACCTCATGGGATAACGGACTGGATATCCGCATCAAAGCAGCGCCGGCCAATTTCAGCAACAGTGGTAATTCGCCTGTATGCACAGGCGATACTCTGCACCTGACAGGCAGCAGCACTTCAACAGGCATTACATGGTTATGGACGGGGCCGAATAGTTTCAGCTCAAGTGCAGAGGACACGTTTATAGCCAATGCGCAATTAGCGGATTCCGGCAAATATGTACTAAAAGCCAAGCTGAACAGTACAGGCTGTTCTCTATATGATACTACTACGGTAGAAATGCGGCCCACACCCGCCAAGCCAACAGCAGGCAGTAATAGTCCGGTATGTGAGTTCTACAGTGTACAGTTGACAACAAGTAGTTCGACAAACGGTGTAAGCTATTCGTGGGCAGGTCCCGGCAGCTACAGCAGCAGTACGCAGAACCCTATTGTAACAACGAGCGCATCTTCCACAAATGCGGGTGATTATATCAGTACTGCTACACTCAACGGCTGCAGCAGCAGGGATACTACTACAGTAGTGGTGCTGCCTAAACCCGCCAAGCCCACTGCAGGGGCCACCAACAGCCCCCTATGCGCGCGGCAGGATTTACAGTTGACTGCTTCAACCGTAACGGGGGCAAGCTATGCATGGTACGGGCCGTCGGCTTTTACCGCTAATACACAGAACCCTGTACGTGCCAATGTACAGATGAGTGACGCAGGAGCTTATTATGTATATGCAACCGTCAGCGGTTGTGTATCGGATACGGATAGTGTAGTGGTAACAGTGAATACCGACCCCTTTGTGAATATCTTCCCCACACCGGGGGCGAGTATCTGCCAGGGTAAGCAGGCTATTTTTACTGCCGTACCTACTAATGGGGGTACAACTTCTTATAGCTGGTTAGTAAACGGGATAGCCATAGGCGGCACAGGCACTACTTACAGCACTACTACATTGAACAATGGTGACGCCGTAAGCTGCGCCATGACCAGCACGGGTACCTGCGCTACGCCGTTTATTGATACCAGCAATGCCATCACTATGACGGTACAACCGATACTCACACCTACCGTAACTATGACCGCTGACAAAATGCCACCGTGGAACGGAGGGCTGACGGTGACCTTTACGGCAACACCTACGCATGGAGGTGCAACCCCTGAATACCAGTGGAAGCGCAACGGACAGGATATAACAGGAGCTACAGGTGCAACATGGGGCGTAATAGTCAACGCCCTGAACGCCAATGAAGATATATGCGTGGTGCTGAAAAGCAACTACGAATGTGCTGTGCCCGATACGGCATTGAGTAATTGTATCACTACGGCGTTTACGGGTGTAGGTGATATTGTTAACAACAAGAATATTAAAATTTATCCCAACCCTGTTTCCGGTACTCTACATATAGAGGGTGTAGAGTCAGGTAGTACTATTGAGCTGATAGATGTGCTCGGCAGGAAGTGCTTAACCGGGCAATTGCTCCATTCTTCAATAGATGTAAATAATCTTGTGCCGGGTATGTATGTTGTGCGGGTGAATGGCTTGGTTGCGGGTAGGGTGGTGAAGGAATAGCGGAGTAGGAAATCTTTGTTACTCGTTCTGTCTCCCCCGTCCGAACGGTTCAGCCGGGCGGGCTTTAGGGGGATAGGGGGATAGCTCGCGACAGACACGGGCAATAATAATTTTGATAAAATAGAATATTTGGCGTATATTTGTTATAAATGCTGTTCGTTCGGGTCTGCAGTACAGTTAGATAAATTGCTACCCGGGTATATACATAATTATCGTATTGTCGCATTATCGCATTAATCTTATATCATGAACCACTCACCACCCACCACCACAAGCAAAATACAACTAAGGTATAATACAAACGCCCGGCACATAGCCGGGCGTTTTGCTTTTATGTTTTTTCCTGGAGAAATACTGTTTCAGTTAACAAAAGTTAACAAACAGCATGTAAGTAGCTCAATGTCAATTCATTGCAAAAGCGAAATATTACCAACAGTTAAACCCTTCACATACAGAGTTAACAATTTTACCGTATTCACGACTAACAACATCAATTATCGCATTAGCAAGTTATCGTATTGTCGCATCCCCACTATTGGGGTACTATTTACTCATCTCCGCAAAGTACTTGTGGAAGTAAGGAATGGTTTCAATCCCTTTGAAATAGTTCTCTACGCCATACTTCTCGTTGGGCGAGTGGATTGCATCGCTGTCCAGCCCGAAGCCCATCAGCACGGTTTTCAATCCCAGTGTCTTTTCAAACAAAGCCACTATAGGAATACTGCCGCCGCCGCGTGTAGGTATAGGCTCTTTGCCAAATGCTGTTTCTATCGCCTTTGCCGCCGCCTTGTAGGCAATGGAGTCGGTAGGTGTTACTACGGGTTCGCCACCGTGATGGGGGGTTACCTTCACTTTTACACCTGCAGGCGCGATGCTTTCAAAATGTTTGGTGAATATCTCAGATATTTCGTGCGAGCTTTGATTAGGCACCAGGCGCATAGAAATTTTAGCGTATGCTTTAGAGGGCAATACTGTTTTGGCGCCTTCACCTGTATAGCCACCCCATATACCATTTACATCCAGCGTAGGGCGTGTGCCGGTGCGCTCCAGTGTAGTATATCCTTTTTCACCGCGCACATCGCTTATGTCCAGGTCTTTTTTATACTCTTCCAGGTCGAAGGGGGCACTGTTCAACGCATCACGTTCAGCCTGGTTCAGGTCTTGTACTTTGTCGTAAAATGCAGGTATTGTTATATGGTTATTCTCATCGTGCATGCTGGCTATCATTTTGCACAGTATATTGATGGGGTTGGCCACAGCGCCGCCGTATACACCGCTATGCAGGTCACGGTTGGGGCCTGTCACCTCTACCTCCATATAAGCCAGTCCGCGCAGCCCTGTTTCAATCGATGGATTTTCCAGGCTGATCATAGATGTGTCGGACACCAGCACGATATCAGCCTTCAGTTTTTCTTTATTATCCTCCAGAAACTTACCAAGGTTGTCAGAGCCTACTTCTTCTTCGCCCTCTATCATCATCTTCACATTGCAGGCCAGGGTATTGGTCTTAGCCATTACTTCAAAAGCTTTTACATGCATGAACACCTGTCCTTTATCGTCGCAGGCGCCGCGGGCGTATATATTGCCGTTTTTGATAACGGGTTCAAACGGGCCGCTATCCCACAGGTCCAGCGGGTCGGGTGGCTGCACGTCGTAGTGGCCATATACCAGCACAGTAGGCAGTGCCGGGTCTATTATTTTTTCGCCATATACTATCGGGTGGCCCTTGGTGGGGCATATTTCAGCCTTGTCGCAACCGGCTTTCAGCAGCGATTCCTTTACAGCTTCAGCACAACGTGCTACATCGCCTTTATACTTGCTGTCGGCACTTATCGAGGGTATGCGCAACAGTTCCAGCAGTTCGTCTAAAAACCTGTCTTTGTTCTGGCTGAGATATTCATTCCAAACTTGCATAAATTTTTAATTTAGGGCGTAAAAGTAAGGTAGTTGGAACAAAATAGTGAATGGCTTATGCCAAAGTCAACCTAATTAACCTAATATTGTTATATTGTGTGTTTTTCACTAACTTTGCACACTTTTATTAATTATTCTGCCTCGTATGAAGTTATCACAGTTTAAATTTGAACTTCCTCTTAATCTGATAGCACAAAACCCTACCAAAGCCAGAGAGGATAGTCGTTTGATGGTGGTTCATAAGGATACGGGCAAAATCGAGCACCGTACCTTCAGGGATATTGCCGAGTATTTTGACGACAAAGACGTAATGGTGGTTAATAACACCAAGGTATTTCCTGCGCGCCTGTATGGCAAAAAAGAGAAAACCGGTGCTAAAATCGAAGTGTTCCTCCTGCGTGAACTGAATAAGCCTAACCGCCTGTGGGATGTTATAGTTGATCCCGCAAGGAAGATTAGGGTGGGTAACAAACTGTACTTTGGCGATAATGACGAGCTGGTAGCAGAAGTAATAGACAATACTACATCTCGTGCTCGTACTATACGTTTCCTGTTCGATGGTGACGAGGAAGCATTTAAAAGGATACTGGAACAACTTGGCGAAACACCCCTGCCCAAATATATTAAGCGCAAGCCTGATGAAATGGACAAGGAGCGCTACCAGACTGTATATGCAAAGGACGAAGGAGCGGTAGCCGCACCCACAGCAGGCCTGCACTTCAGCCGCGAGCTGATTATGCGACTGGAAATACAGGGCTTGAAGTTTGCCGAAGTAACGCTGCATACCGGCTTAGGTACATTCCGCCCGATAGAGGTAGAAGACCTGTCAAAGCATAAAATGGATGCGGAGTACTTCAGGGTTGATGAGTATGCCGCCAATATTGTAAACAATGCTAAGAAAAACGGCCATAGGGTATGTTCTATTGGTACTACTACAATGCGTGCCCTCGAAAGCTCAGTAACCGCTAATGGATTGCTGAAGCCTGAAGAGGGTTGGACGAACCTGTTTGTTCATCCTCCGCACGACTTTTCAATAGCAGACAGCCTGGTTACCAACTTTCATCTACCTAAAACCAGTTTGTTGATTATGGTATGTGCCTTTGCCGGTTACGACCTGGCCATGGAGGCTTATAAAACAGCAATCAAAGAGAAATATCGCTTTTTCAGCTACGGAGATGCGATGATGGTAATANNTACTTCGTTAATAATACAGGCATTTAAGAACGGTAACAAGGTTTTGTTTTGCGGAAATGGAGGTAGCGCGGCAGATGCACAACATTTGGCAGCCGAATTCAGCGGGCGGTTTTACAAAGACAGGAAGCCCTTGCCATCAGAGGCGTTGCATTGTAATACCTCTTACCTGACAGCTGTGGCTAATGACTATGGGTATGATGAGGTATATAGCCGAGTGGTGTTGGGCTCGGGCAAGCCGGGCGATGTGTTGGTAGGCCTCAGTACGTCCGGTAATTCTGTTAATATTACAAAAGCGTTACAAACGGCTAAGGAAATTGGTATGATTACTGTAGGATTTACAGGTGAGGGTGGGGGTAAAATGAAAGAGTATTCCGATTACCTGTTGAATATTCCCAGTAAGGATACCCCAAGGATACAGGAGGCGCATATAATGATAGGGCATATCATTTGCCAACTGGTGGAGGAACAATATTTTGATTCATAAACAGGTTAAATAAAAAACAGGCGGACAAATGAACATTCAGGCGCAAATAGACAGGGAATGGACACTGTTTTTAGACCGGGACGGTGTTATCAACGAAGAAAATGTAGGTTCATATATTACCAATTGGGACGAGTTTAGCTTCTGCAAAGGCAGCCTTGACGCGCTGAGACAGCTAAGTGAACTCTTTGGCCATATAGTGGTGGTGACAAACCAGCGAGGTGTCGGCAAGGGCATTATGGGGCTGGAAGATTTGAAAAATATACACCAGAATATGGCAATGCAGATTTCAGCCGAAGGAGGCCGCATAGATAAGGTATATGCCTGCACAGCCCTGGACGATAATGACCACAACCGCAAGCCCAATACAGGCATGGCCACCCAGGCCAGGGAAGATTATCCTGAAATAGATTTCAAGCGTTGCGTGATGGTGGGTAACAATATCAGTGATATGGAGTTTGGTAAGCGCATGGGTATGCATACCGTTTTCCTGACCACTGTTAGGAAGCCCTACGAATTACCGCATGATTTAATTGATGAGCAATACCCCTCCCTACAGGGTTGGGTGAAAAGCCTGGCTGTTCAGCCGGTGTAGTGTAAAAAATCTTATACGTAAGGCTGTAGACTGCACATTCTTACCCTGGCAGCAGTCGATGATAGGTATATATTTGTTGCCGTATAAATGTTGTGTTACATTTATTTGGACGAAATAAAAAAAGCATATACCTTTGCAGTCCTTTAATAATATGGCCAAACAGTCTTTAATTAAACAGGATGGAGTTATTGTAGAAGCTTTATCAAACGCCATGTTTCGTGTACGTCTTGAAAATGAGCACGAAATTTTGGCAACTATATCGGGAAAAATGAGGATGCACTATATCCGTATCCTGCCCGGAGATAAAGTGGGTGTTGAAATGAGTCCTTATGATTTGAGCCGCGGCCGTATCATATATCGTTACAAGTAATTAATAAATATAATATAATAAAATAACCAGTATCATGAAGGTTAGAGCTTCAATAAAAAAGCGTAGTGCAGATTGCAAGATTGTGCGTCGTAAGGGCAGATTATATATCATAAACAAAAAGAACCCCCGCTTTAAGCAGCGTCAGGGTTAATTGTGCAGAAAACTGATTTTAAAATACAATAATATACATACATGGCTCGTATAGCTGGTATTGACCTTCCGAAAAACAAACGTGGTGAGATAGCGCTCACTTACATCTATGGTATTGGCCGTAGCACTGCCCAGTATATACTGGACAAAGCAGAGATAGACTACGACAAAAAAGCTGCTGAGTGGAATGACGATGAGCAGACTGCTATCCGTAACATCATTACGGGTGAATTTAAAGTAGAAGGCCAGTTGCGTTCTGAAGTTCAGATGAACATCAANNTTTCCACCACTGCCGGATCTGCTATGGTGCAGCAGGGAGGAGTGGCGGAAAGCCGGGTAATACCGGTTTTTGTTGTACAAGATTACCTTATACTAAAAGTAAAATGGCAAAAGCACAATCAACCCAGAAGGGTGGCGCTAAAGCAGCAGCTAAAAAGCGCGTAGTAAAAGTTGAGCCGCACGGTGATGTGCATATCAACGCTACATTCAACAACATCATTATCAGCATTACCAACAAGACTGGCCAGGTAATATCATGGTCTTCTGCCGGTAAAATGGGTTTCCGCGGTTCTAAAAAGAACACTCCTTACGCAGCACAGATGGCTGCACAAGATTGTGCTAAAGTAGCAGTGGACGCAGGCCTGAAAAAAGCTGACGTGATAGTAAAAGGACCGGGTTCTGGCCGTGAGGGCGCTATCCGTTCTATAGCTAACTCAGGTATCGAAGTGGTATCTATCAAAGACGTGACTCCGCTGCCGCACAACGGTNNAAAAATCGTAATGGCACGTTATACAGGACCAAAAAACAGAATCTGCCGTATTTTCGGCGAGCCTATACTGGGCTCAGGTAAAAACCTGGACAAAAACAGCTTCCCTCCGGGACAACATGGTAACTCTCGCAAGCGTAAATCTACCAGCGAGTACGCCATACAGCTGAAAGAGAAACAAAAAGCCAAATACACTTATGGTGTTCTGGAGAAGCAATNNAATTCCGTAACACATATGTAGAGGCTAACCGCCTGAAAGGCGCTACAGGTGAAAACCTGATCAAATTGCTGGAAGCACGCCTGGATAACACAGTTTATCGTATGGGTATCGCTCCTACGCGTCCCGCTGCACGCCAGCTGGTATCGCACAAACACATCATGGTTAATGGCCAGGTTGTAAACATACCTTCTTACCGCCTGAAGCCGGGTGATGTACTGGAAGTGAAGCCTAAGAGCAAGGTGAACACTGACCTGATGAGTATGGTAGGTGTGAAGAACCCCAAGATCAACTGGGTTGACTTCAACGAAAAGGATATGAAAGGTACATACCTGGCGCATCCTGAGCGTGAAAGCGTTCCTGAAAACATCAAGGAGCAGCTGAT
>DINJ01000186.1 GCA_002423665.1 Bacteroidetes bacterium UBA5543
TCGGTCCCAACAGGCAGTGCCGCTCCCGTCATTATCTCCACCGCTTCATCTGCCTGTTCAATTGCTATTGCTTTGTCTCCTGCAGCTTGTGTACCTTTTATTACAAATGTCCTTGTCCCTTTTTTAAAGTCATCGTAGCGGATGGCAATGCCGTCCATTGTTACTCGGTCGTAGGGTGGTATGTCACGGTCGGCGACAATATCTTCAGCCAGCACCCTACCCGTAGCATGCTCCAGTGGAATCAGTTCTTCACCGAATTCCCGCATCTCTTTCTGAATGATATAATCCGCTCCGTCAACTGTTATCATAATATCAGCCTCCTATGGCTGCCATTGATTCATTAATTGCCGCCCTGTTGCGCTCGGCTTCCCAGCCGTCTTTTGCTTTCTTCTTTATTGCGCCGGTTATAGCTTCCTGCAATGCCTCGTTGCTAAAGCCTTCGCGCACCAGGTCTTTTATGTTCATCACACCATCATCGTAGAGGCAGGTTTTAAGCATACCCTGCGGTGTAATGCGTATGCGGTTGCAACTGCCGCAGAACGAGCGTGTGTAGGCTGCTATGATACCCACTGTTCCCGCATGGCCGGATATGCTGTAATTGTATGATGTGGAGTATTGCGCATCTACCATCTTCTCCATACCGGGGAAACTCTGCTGTATTGTATTCAATATTCGTAAGTGGTCCCATGTCAGGCCCTGATAAGTGCCGTTGCCGTTAAAGGGCATCTCTTCGATGAAGCGAACGCTTACAGGTAATTCTTTAGTCAACTCCACCAGCGGAATAATATCCTCTGTATTCCTACCCTCCATCACCACGGCATTGATCTTTACCTGTATATCGTGGCGCAATAGCTCGTGCAGGGTTTCCAGTACTTTGGGCAATTCATCGCGCNNCGCGCCGGGTGATTTGGGCAAATCGTTCCCTGTCCAGTGTGTCTAAACTCAGGTTTACCGACCTGATACCCAGTTCTTTCAACCTGGGGATAAAGGGCACAGTGAGTACACCATTAGTGGTCAGTGTTATCTCCTTCAACCCCTTCAGCTTCGACAATTCTTCCAGGAAGTTGATAAAGTTCTTGCGAGCGAAAGGTTCACCACCGGTGAGGCGTATCTTTTCAATGCCCATCTTTACCAGTACCGAGCAGACATGCAGCATCTCCTCCCAGGTCATCAGCTCCTTGCGCTCCAGCCACTCCAGCCCATGGGCGGGCATGCAGTAGAAACAGCGCAGGTTGCACCTGTCTGTCACTGCCAGCCTGAGGTAATTCACCGGCCTTCCGTGGTTGTCTGTCAGCATATTACAAAGTTAACTTTTAAAGGGCCGATGCCCAAGAGATATATGCCAAAGTTGTTCCCCCTATCCCCCTGAAGGGGAGACATATTTAAAATTACTGCCTCGGTAACACAAGTGTTGCCAAAGTGATGCCAATATTTATGTCTTTTCATTTGCGCCATCGAGCTCACTGCATTCGGTTGATACCAGAATTTCTGTTTTTCGCGAGTGACCCCTAAATCCCCGGGACGGGGACTTAAATATTCAGGCTTGTACCGTGCAAATGTTCCATTTTGTTCCCTGAAAAAATGGTTTAATAAAACGACACCGTTCTACAAGAGTACCAAAGAACTGATATACAAATATACATAATTTTATTGTTATTTTAAGGTATATAGCGGCTAATATTGCTCATGTAAACAACCTTTTAATTAGTAATTAATCCCTGATTACCAGGAGGTTGAATAATTTCATATTCCAAAAACAAAGTTGTGTGAACAAAACGATACTGATACTCGGCCTGCTTCTATTCACAGTCTGTAATGCTATTGCCCAGTCACAGGAGGCCTTACAATACTCTTCTTCTGAAAACGTGCAGAGTTTCAATTATAAGGAAGAACTGCATGACATAGCCTCCGGCACCCGAGTACTGGGGCTGGGCGAATGTACGCATGGCACAGTGGAATGTACGGATGTGCGCAGCGAGATAGTAAAGATGCTGGTACAGGAATACAACTACCGTCATTTTATACTGGAAGGGGGATATATACCCTGCAAGGCTATCAATGAATACATCAGTAAAGGAAAGGGTGACCTACGTGCTTTATTGCTGCACAACATAGCATGGCCCTTCGCCATCGAAGAGTTTGCAAACCTGCTGGAATGGTTGAAGTCTTATAATATAGGGAAACCAGAGGCTGAACAGGTGCAATTTTATGGTATGGATGTAACAGCACACAGAATATTACGCACACGGTATAATGAGCACCGGCTATATAATAAACTATCCTTTGACATGGACACTACCCTGCTGGCAAAACTGGAGGAGATAAAAAAAGATGAAAAAAACCCTCTGAAAATTTATGCTGAATTGCTGGAGCAAAATGCCGCAGATGTTATCACCACCCACGACTCCATACAGCGTAACAATATGTTACAATCGTATAAATGTGGTGTAACTACGGGAGGCGAAGCCAAGAAATGCAGGGAAGAAGCTATGTATGAATTCGCGCGGTATATTATTGACCGTATGCCCGCCGGCGAAAAGGCGGTGATATGGGCGCATAACGATCACCTGAGTAAAAAGTATTCGGGCAGGNNGGCCATCAGTAGGTGAAATGTTGCACAAACATTACGGGGATGCTTACCGTGTAATAGGCTTTGGATTTGAGGGAGGATCCTTCCTGGCTAATACCAATGAAAACGGTAAAACTGTGATGCATACTTATACAGCAGTGCACTACCCCGGCACCCTAGAAGACCAGCTGAAGGATAAAAACAGGGGGCTACTGGGTATCAACATCGGTAAGAACAGGGGACATGAACTGGTGGACAAAAAGCAAATGATCAACAACTTTGGCGCGGAATACAATATGGTAAGCGCCGGCAAAAAGAACTTCTACAAAGAGCACCTGAGACTATCAGCATCTTTCGACTACCTTTTTGTAATAAAAGAGATGCACACGCCGACACAAATAAGGTTGAAGACGGGGGAATAATGCTTATTTTTTATTGACAAGGCTGGTATCATAATGGCGTTACAAACGCTGTTCCGGTGCATCCTCGTTATAAACGAGGACGAGGTGGGGATTTTTCAATTGTAAACGTATATTTTTACTCAAGAATCAGCACTAATGAACGACAATACAATTGAAAGCCTCAAACAAGCCCTATTATTCTCGCCTGACAATGTACCCCTAAAACAACATTTGGCGGAAATGCTGCTAAATTGTGGCAGATTTGACGAAGCCCAAAAAGAGTATGAAGAGCTTTTATCAATGACAGATAGCACAAGTGTAAGATTTGGCTTGGCTAGTATATTCTACAATAAAAATGAGTACTCAAAATGCAATGTCATCCTGGAAGGGCTTTTACAAGACAGCCCTCATGATTTTGACCTTTTGCTGCTGCATACCCGGGCTTTATTGAAAGAGAATGAGATTGCACAGGCAATCACTATGTACAAACTTGTATTAGAAATTAATCCCGGTTTTTCAGATAGAGAACTTGACAGTGCTTTGCGTCTTGCCAACACCAGCAGCGTTGAATCTGAGTATCATCCATTTATTCAGATGCCTGATATCTCATTTAAAGACGTTGGCAGGATGGATGCTGTTAAAAAAGAAATAGAATTAAAAATTATTCATCCGCTAAAACACCCTGAAATATATAAAGCATATGGCAAGAAGACAGGTGGCGGCATTTTATTGTATGGACCACCAGGTTGCGGAAAGACTTATGTTGCAAAAGCAACTGCCGGGCAGGTTAATGCACGATTTATCAGCGTTGGCCTGAACGACATACTTGACATGTGGATTGGTAACAGCGAAAAAAACCTAAGTGATATATTTTCTATTGCAAGAGAGCATAAACCTTGTGTATTGTTTTTTGATGAGATAGATGCATTGGGAGCCAGCAGAAGTGATATGAAACAATCGGCGGGCAGGCATCTGATAAACCAATTTTTGCAAGAGCTGGATGGAGTTGACAACGATAATGAAGGTGTATTGATTTTAGGCGCTACAAATACACCATGGCATCTTGATCAAGCATTCAGAAGGCCGGGTAGATTTGATAGAATCATATTTATACCGCCTCCTGACAATTTTGCCCGCAAATCAATATTTGAATTAAAACTGCGAAACAAACCTACGGGTGAAATTGACCTTGAAGAACTTGCAAAAAAAACACAAGGTTATTCCGGTGCCGATATTGATGCTGTGATAGACATTGCGATTGAAGCAAAACTTGATGAATCGATAAAATCGGGAAAAGCTCATCCTTTGATTACAAAAGATATTACAGATGCTATAAAACGGCATAAAAGCACAACCGAGGAATGGTTTGCGACAGCAAAGAATTTTGCGCTATATGCAAACGAGTCGGGATTATATAATGATATCTTAGCTTACCTGAAAATAACGAAATAACTATGACAGAGACACTTATAACCCGCGCACAACTATTGATGCAGCAAAACCGACATGACGAGGCGGCTTCTATGTTGGTAGAATTACTTGCGACAGACCCTAACAATACTACGTTACTTGCAATGCTCAGCGATGTACAATTAGCGAAGGGTCATGTTGGGAAAGCCAGGGAATTCATTAGTCAGGCTATTGGATTAGCGCCTGATGATAGTTTCTTATTTTACTTAAAAGCAAGAATAGATATTGAAGAAGAACAGTATGATGATGCAGATGATTCTCTAAATACAGCTATATCACTTGACCCAGGAGACGCCGACAATTACGCTTTGCTGGCATCCTTAAAATTATCACGCAAAAATTATAATGAAGCGCTAACGCTGTCAGAAGAAGCACTTGATTTAGATCCGGAGAATATACTTGCACTTAATACAAGGAGTACTGCTTTGTTAAAATTGGGAAGGAAAGACGAATCATTCCAAACCATACAAGGGGCGCTAAACGAAGATCCGGAAAACAGCTACACACATATGAACTATGGCTGGGGATTGCTGGAAAAAGGCGACCATAAAAAAGCTTTAGAACATTTCAGGGAAGCGTTGCGACATGATCCAAATAATACATATGCACAACATGGAATGGCAGAAGCGCTTAAAGCGAAATACACCTTCTACAGAATATACCTCAAATATGCATTTTGGATAGGGAATCTCACAGCACGGTATCAATGGGGTGTGATAATCGGATTTTATCTGATTGTGCGTGTACTACGTACAATAGCTAAAAACAATAGTGATTTACAACCTCTATTGACACCGCTAATCTTATTGCTGGCATTTATTGCATTTTCCACATGGGTTATAGCACCTATCGGAAATTTGTTTCTACGATTTAACAAATATGGGGTACACCTTTTAGATAAGGATGAAAAACTTTCTTCCAATTTTGTGGCAGTGAGCGCAGTAGTATTTATTATTAGTTTATTAGCATTCCTGATTACACAAAACAGCATATTATTGATACCTACAGCATACGGATTCAGCATGATGGTACCATTGAGCTCGATGTTTGCAACTACCCGCAAGAAAAGAATTCTTATTAATTATACCATTGCTATGGGGCTAGTTGGGATTATTGCTATTATCAACGCAATGAATAGTGGTGAGATTTTCAATACTTACAGTACATTGTACTTGTTTATGTTTATCGCTTACCAATGGGTAGCTAATTATTTTATTATCAAGGAGGATAACATATAATATTGACAATAAAAACAAGAGTAGTTCGAGTAGATTCTTAAATCAGGAGATTAATTCGAATATTTAAGACACTTCAATGGTCTCATTGAATCACTTCGTTAGTTTGCCACCTAAGAGACCTAGACAGAGTCTAAGCCAAACGGGGTTTACTACCTTTCAGCTTCTTCATCCTCACCCGGGAAATATAGATGCAATAGGCGCTGATAAAAATGTGGACGGTGAATACTGAACAGAACAACCAGCCTTTGTGGAAACTGATAATAAATAGTGGGATAAATAGCAGCAGGCCGAATATACCCGCAACTATCCCGAAGATGTTTCCGATTCTTGCTTGTTTATAGTATTGTGTTTTCATGTGGTGTGTGTTCTTTTATATACTCCCCAAAAACAAATGAGGTGCTACGCCGAGTAGGATAACCAGTGCGCATGTGATACCGAGCAGTATCCTGTCGCTGCTGTTGATTTCTACCGCCATTTCGGCATCGCCCTGCTTGAAGTACATGGCAATAATAACGCGGAAGTAGTAGTACACACTTATAGCCGCCATCAGCAATGCGAAGATGACCAGCCAGAGTAAGCCGCCCTGCTGTACAGCAGCGTTCAGCACAAAGTACTTGTCAATAAAGCCACCGGTGAGCGGTATGCCCGCCAGCGAGAGCAAAAAGATGGTAGTGAAGAAAGCAACCACGGGTTGTTTTTTAGCCAATCCGTTGAAGCCGTCGTAAGTATAGTCTTTCATTTTTATCAGCACCGAGAACATGCCGATGGTGGCCACGCTATAAGCCACACCGTAGATAATCATACCCTGCCATGCTGATGCATTGACAGATGATATAGCGAAGAGCATAAAGCCCGCCTGTGCGATAGATGAATACGCCAGCATACGCTTAACACTCTGCTGAAATACGGCCGTGATATTACCCACCAGCAATGTAGCTGCGGTAATGATAGCCACTATCAACATCCAGTGGTTGCTGAGGCTGCCAAATGCTATATGGAACAAACGCAGGAAACCCACGAATGCACCCGCCTTAACGATGGTAGACATGAAAGCAGTAAATGCAGTTGGCGAACCGTCGTACACATCGGGCGTCCACATATGCATAGGCACCGCTGATACTTTGAAGGCGAAGGAGATAAGTATAAACAAGATACCCGCCAATGCCATCGGGTTGAGCGCATCAGCACGCAGGAAAGCGAAGTCGGTGATATAGAAACTACCCGTAGCGCCATAGAGCAGGGTAATACCCATCAGCAGCAGGCCGGTAGTGAAGGCACCCATCAGGAAGTATTTCAGCGATGCCTCGTTGCTCTTCAGGTTGCGCCTGTCGGCACCAGCCAGTATGTACTGGGGGATAGACATGATTTCTATACCGATAAAGAGCATCAGTAGGTTGTTGTAACCCGTCAACAGGAAAATACCGCAGAGGATGAAGAGTATCAGAGTAAAATATTCTGCCACGTGGTTGCCTACACGCATGATGTCTTTGCCCATCAGCAGTACGTACAGAAATGTACAGCCCGCCATCATCATATTAAACCAGAGGGCGTAACTGTCTATACGCAGCATATTGTTGAACAGCATTTCGGGCGCGGCAGAAGATGCAGCCTGCACCTCCCATATAGTGATGCCCAGCAATGCCAGGAATGCGATAACAGCTATCATTACCACCTGCTTTTTGTCTTTGACAAACAGCCCGGTGAACATCATGATAACACCTAATAACGTTGCAGCAATAATTGCCTTCATATTTCAGTACCGGGATAGCGTGTTGTGGCGCCACCCTGATTTTTTGTTTTAATAATTCAAATACCCATCAACTATGGCATCACCATATTCATTACACCCGCTGTCATATCGAGCAACGGCTTGGGGTATACACCCAGGAATATGATGAGTCCTATAATGATGGCTAAACCAATGTATTCGTTCTTTGCAATGTCTCCGCCTGCCTTCATAGCCACAGCCTCGCCATAAGCAGTACGCTGCACCATGTTGAGCGTATATACCGCACCCAGTATGATACCCAGCCCCGCAATAACCATAAATGTGATATGGTATGGAGAGGCCGAAGCAAACAAGCCGTTGAACAGCATAAACTCAC
>DINJ01000154.1:0-2902 GCA_002423665.1 Bacteroidetes bacterium UBA5543
CGCCGAACTGATAACACCATGAATTGAAAAGACCGATAACTTAATTTTATCTTTATCAGGTATATGGTACCTACAGGCAAAAAATGGCTGAACACAGCACTGATAATAACAGGTCCATCATCCTGGTACTGGATAAAATATGTATACGCCTACCTGGTATTCGGGGTGGAACGTTATAATACGATACCGGTAGAAAGCAGGCAATGGCTCATCTCTGTATCAGTAGTTGTCTTCTGTGCTGTATCAACTTTTATTATATCATCAGTCAGGGTAAAAGATGCTGTCCATGCACTTGGGCTGAACAGGAATATAATTCCTGCCCTGGTTTTGGCAGTCCTCTGCACCATCCCTATGTATATAGGTGGGTGGGTGTATGCTGTGCCCAACAGCGACTTTGGATGGTCATCAGCAATACAAAAAGCGATATGGCCGGGCTTTACCGAAGAACTGGTATTCCGGGGTTTTGTAACCGGGTTGCTGGTGCGCAAAGCAGGTTGGTATTTTGTTCCCGCCGTCTTACTCTCTGCGGTAGCATTTGCATGGGGGCATTTATACCAGGCGGCAGATGCAGCCGAAGCTGTTATGGTCTTCCTGGTTACATCGGGTGCGGGTATTGGTTTTGCCATATTCTATAAGATGTGGGGCTGGAACTTATGGTTTCCCATCTTCATGCACATCTTTATGAACCTGTCCTTCGTCATCTTTGATTTAGGAGACAACGTACTGTTGTCTGGTACTGCAAATATCTTCAGGGGTATCACCATACTGCTGGCTATCATAGCTTCTATTTACATAAATTACAGGAATAAAAAAGCAGCTGAGGTTTGAGCAGAACGATGCCCGGTATAGATTATGTACATCTGCCCGACGAGGGGAGATTGTTGGAGATTCAACCATTGGATTATCCCAACCCGGCCAACTCCAACAGTCCGTACTGGAAATCTATAATTAATGCAGGTATATTAATAATTGATGAATTNNGAATTGTAAAATAATCCTACATTTATTGTTGATACACCATAGGGTGTTCGCTAAACTTAAAAACATTAAAATGAATTGCTTATGAAACGTTATCTACTATTATTTTGCACAGCAGGATTGCTGTATGTTTCCCTGTCAAGCTCAAGCAATGGCCCTTCCGGCACCCCCGCAGGTGTACAGACAGCCAAGAACGGCTGTGGTGGTAGTGGTTGCCATGGAGGTACATTTACACCAACCAACAGCACTATTGACATTATAGAAGATGGCCAAACAGCCGCTGTGACTGATGGTAAATACAAACCAAACGCTACATATATGCTTGGTGCTACAGTTTTTGCACCAAGTGCGCAAAAGTTCGGGTATATTTTGTTAGCTACAGATGCTGCAGGTAACCAGGCCGGTACATTAACAAATCCTCTTTCTCTTCCACAAGTAAAAATCACTACAAAAGGACAGTTCACAGTAGCTGAACAACCATCACCGTTGTCGCCTGTAGGCGGTGGTTTAGCAATCCCAGGTATAGATTGGAAAGCTCCTGCCGCAGGAAAAGGTGCGGTTACATTTTATATAGCGGTAAATGCTGTTAATGGTAATGGTAGTGCAGATGCAGGTGACCAATACGTTCTCTTGTCAAAAACATACCAGGAGGGTAATCCTGTATCCATTGAAAATATCAGTCGAGAAATTGAGGTTGTTGCATATCCCAATCCCGCTAATAATCTACTGAACATTGACATCCAAAACAGTACTTCGAATAAATACCATTATTCTATCTACTCAATGAATGGTGTTCTGGCAGCGCAAGGCCACCTGGGCAACAATGTAAACACCATTGATGTATCAGCATTGGCAAGCGGTTTGCATTTCATCAGCATCACCAACGGCATAGAGCAAAAGGTAATTACCTTCAACAAACTATAGTACATATAGTCCATCTACATAAGGAGAGAGGGCTGCCATATGGCAGCCCTNNCAGGTGCGCTTTCAACGTTTGCAGGAAGCGAGAACCTACTGCGCCATCTACTACGCGGTGGTCGCAGCTCAGGGTTATCTTCATCAGTTGACGAACAACTACCTGGCCGTTTTCTACCACGGGTGTAGCGGCTATTTTACCTACAGCCAGTATACAGCTATCAGGCGGATTGATAATCGCCGTGAACTCGTCTATATCCATCATACCCAGGTTGGATATGGTGAATGTGTTACCTGTAAACTCAGGCGGTTGCAATTTCTTGTTGCGCGCTTTATCCGCCAGCGATTTTGATTCTGCCGCTATCTGCGACAGTGATTTCTGGTCGGCGAATTTGATAACCGGAACAATCAGCCCGTCGTCAATAGCTACCGCGCTACCTATATGTATATGGTGGTTCTGGCGGATTTTATCACCCCTCCAGCTACTGTTTACAAACGGGTGCTGGCGCAGCGCCATAGCACATGCTTTTATCACCAGATCGTTGAACGATACTTTTACAGGAGATACATTATTGATAGCCTTGCGTGCCTCGGCAGCTTTATCNNTCCATTGTAATGGTCATGGTAAGGTAGAAGTGCGGCGCTGTGAACTTGCTTTCGCCCAGTCGGCGTGCTATTGCACCGCGCATTTGCGATACCGGTACATCAGTATATCCTTCTTCGCCAACGGCTACAGGAGCGCCCACAAATGTTTGTGCTGCCGCTTGCTGCTGTGCAGGTGCTGCCGATGGTTTGTAATTATCTATATCGCGCTTGATGATACGGCCACCGTCTCCGCTGCCCTGTACATCATTCAGGTTAATGCCTTTATCTTCCGCCAATTTCTTAGCCAGGGGAGATGCTTTTACGCGTCCCTCATCGCTGGTAGAAACATCGGCATTTGCAGACTGTTGTATTGGTGCTGCCGCTTTAGCTTCTGTAGCGCTACCGCTTGCAGGTGCTTCTTCAG
>DINJ01000154.1:2982-3650 GCA_002423665.1 Bacteroidetes bacterium UBA5543
GGCGGTGCCGTTGCTGTCCAGCAGGCTCTTATAATCCTCACCCTCTTTACCTATGATGGCTATGATATCATTCACCTTGGCTGCATTGCCTTTTTCCACGCCTATATACAATAAGGTACCGTCCACATATGGCATTACCTCCATAGTAGCTTTGTCGGTTTCCACGTCAGCTATTACGTCATCGCTTTTTACCTTATCCCCGACTTTTTTATGCCATTCGGCTATCACACCTTCCTTCATCGTATCACTCAGAAGTGGCATACGTATCGCTTCGGCCATAAATTATTCCTNNGCTCAGCACCTTCTGTTGCTGCTCGGCATCTATCTCCTCGTTCAGCCTTACCTCGGTGGTTACCCTCACCAGCACGCCTGTTTCTTTGCGGTAGTATTCCAGTATTTCATTCTGCTGGCTGCGGGCGTAGGTTTCTGTCAGTACCGATGGGCACACAAGGCGTATTTCATTGTCCGGCAGCAGCTCTGTTTCCATCATCTTCAACTGGGCATATATCACCATTTTGTTATCAGCCAGTATGCCCTGTATATAAGTGTCGTACAGCGCATGTATCACCTCCTGCGATAATACTTTCTTCACCTCTTCCACCGCTACGGCATTGTTCAGCGCATCATCTATCTCGCTCATCAGGTTGCTGCTGATGCGGCGGGCTGCA
>DINJ01000154.1:3676-4843 GCA_002423665.1 Bacteroidetes bacterium UBA5543
GGCGTTGCGGTAGTTCATCTCCGCTTCGCTCACCACGTTCAGGCCCGATATGATGAATGACGGTGGCGCCTGGTTGGCCTTCTCATGATATATAGCTTTGTGCTCGTTGGGTACATCCAGCAGGCGGGCCATGCGTGGGTCTTTGCACAGCATCAGGTTGCGCAGGTGCTCCGCCAATCCCTCCAGTANNGCTGAGGCTTCGATGGTTCTTCCACCTTTGCGGCAGGTGCGGGCGGAGCTTGATAGGTAGCCGGTGCCGGTGCAGCCTGCGGTACGGGTTGCGGTGTTGGCGCTGCTACGCTATCAGACTTTTTTTTTACATCCCCGGGCTGTATGGCCTGCAGCAGGTAGCACAGCCTTNNGCCAATGCGCCGTCCAGTTGCAGCAGCGTACCGCTTACATCCTGTGCCAGCATATGGTCCGTCAGCCCGAAGTAGAAGTCAGCGTCCAGCAGGTTCAGGTGCTCCATCGTATTGTTATACGTCAGCATACCGTTGGTAAAACTCACTATACGGTCGAACATACTGAGGGCGTCGCGCATACATCCTTCACTCTTCTGCGCTATTACGTGCAGGGCTGCCTCCTGCGCTACCACGCTTTCCTTGGTAGCTATGCTGTGCAGGTGGTTCGATATATCTTCAGATACAATCCTTTTAAAATCGAATATCTGGCAGCGGCTGAGGATAGTGGGCAATATCTTATGCTTCTCCGTAGTAGCCAGTATGAATATGGCGTAAGACGGCGGCTCTTCCAGCGTCTTCAGGAAGGCGTTGAAGGCCGAGGCGCTCAGCATATGCACCTCGTCTATGATATATATCTTGTACTTGCCTGCCTGTGGCGCGAAGCGCACCTGGTTCACCAACTCGCGTATATCGTCTACCGAGTTGTTGCTGGCGGCGTCCAGTTCAAATACGTTGAAAGAAGTATGGTTGGCAAAGCTGNNAGCTATCGGGACAAAAGTAAAAAGTAAAAAGCCAAAAGAAAAAAGAAGTTTTTTGCCATGTGTGGGGGCTGTTGATAAACCATGCTGCAGGTCGGGTGTGCAGCACATAGTATGTCCTTTTAATGGTGATTTTGTTAACTTTTGTGCGTTTTCTGTCAACTTTAAGCCGGTTTTTGCATTTCCTAACTTGTTGACAACCTGCATATTAGCACCCGTTTTGTTAA
>DINJ01000253.1:0-9212 GCA_002423665.1 Bacteroidetes bacterium UBA5543
ATGGCAGAAAACACAGCAGTAAACAGCCAGATAACAGACTCCGTAACGCAGGTAAATACTGAATTACTGGGTGATGCCCCGGCAGTGGCTACCGGCAACCTGTACCAGGCTATGGCTCATGCAGTAGGTTTGGCTGCGCTCAACGCTACCACGGCACAACAGCAGAGTAACATGACGGCGCAGGCATCTACCACTATGGGTGTCACCACCATGTACTCTATTGATACCGCTGCGGATGCAATAAGTGTATCGGACATACTGGACCAGGTGCCTACCGGCAAATAGCTAATGCCAACAGGTAAAGACATAAGCTGTAAAAGTTTAAACAATTGAACACAATTAAACAACAACTATGGCAACACGTAAAACAACAAAAAGGCCACGCAGGCCCGTAGTAAGAAAGCCGGCAGAACCGGATACTGAACTACTGGACATACCACCGGTCAACTGTCATGTGACTGATTCAGTTGCACAGGCAAATACCGAAGTAGTCGGTGTATCGCCCGCAATGTCAACAGGTAGTTTGTTCCAGGGTTCGTCCCAGTCGCTGGGGTTGGCAGCACTGAATGCCACACAGGCGCAGCAGCAGAACAATATCAACGCACAGGCGTCTTCTACGGTTGGACTTACAACACTTTACACTGTTGAAACCGCTACTGATACTGTAGGTACCACGGATATACTTTCCCGGCTTTTAAACAAATAAAAAAAGTAACAATTTTTAACAACAATCTAAAATCTAACAATCATGGCAGAAAACACAGCAGTGAATAATCACATCACGGACTCGATAACACAGGTAAACACCAAAGTACTGGGCGATGCACCTGCAATAGCAATGGGCAACCTGTTCCAGTCCACATCGCAGGCGCTGGGCCTGGCAGCACTGAACGCCACTAACGCTCAGCAGCAGAACAATATGACAGCACAGGCATCTACCACTATGGGTGTTACTACGCTGTACTCTATTGACACGGCTGCCGATGCAGTGGGAACTGCAGACATACTGAGTATGCTGAAAAATCCTCCCACGCCCAAACCTGCACCCGTTTATCCCTCAGGACCCGTACAGGGGTAGGTTGATGACCAGCCATAAAAAGGAACCATGTTGAAAAAACATCCCGGCCAATGGCAACAATTGAGGGAGCTCAGAAGCACCGGGTGCATAACCCGCCCGGTGCCTCCACTGCCATCTAAAATTCAATAAACTATTACTTATGCCAGAGCAAGACAAGAATGCCCAAGCAAATAAGCCCACCGGCAATTCCGGCAATGCCCAGGCAGGCGATAAAGAACAACTGAACCAGATGCGGCAGCAACTGGGTACCGAGATACTGAGCCTGAAAAAACAGGTATTGATGATACAGATGCAATCGCTAAAGACTATGCGCCAGACGGTAGATAGTTTTTTCAAAAAACAGAGGGAAGAAACCCAACAATACATAGCGCAGCAGCAGGAAATACAGCATGAAGCGGAAGAAGTGATGCGGGAAGCTGAAAAGCAGATGGAGGCAATACCTGCTGACAAAACGGAAAAAGGTAAAAAGAGTACCCGCAAACAGGGAACTTCTGGTCAAAAGGCATCGCTGCAGGCTATGGAGGAGGCCAGGAAATCGGTGGAGAACGCGATAAAAGCGGCCAACAAAAGTATAGACAAAGCAGAACAGGTAATAAAGAAAGATATTGGCTGACAATAAACAATCACCTTAATTATACACAATCTTAAATTCATTTATAACCTCAAAATCACATAAAATGGAAGAAGTAATCGACGGAGCCAACAGGTGGCCATGTAATATCCTCGGCATTACACCAGAACAGGTACAGGTGCAAATGCTTGGCGAGAACGGCCTGAATGCAGTATGTTCAGGCCCTGCAAGGCATGGGCAGGTAGATCAAAGCGGCAACCTGTATGCAGTATCCCTACCCGGGGCATTTGAAGGTATGAATGTCACATTCCGTAGAATTTAAGTGACTTCAATATATACAAAAAGCCGTNNACGGCTTTTTGTATATATTGAAGATAGAGCCTCCCTAAATGATAAATTCTACTTGAAAAAACTACCTGCCTGCCTGTAATGGTTTGGTAGAAAATAGTGATTTCATTTTACAGCGCACAAGCGCCGCCCAGTGTTTGTGCACCTTTGTTCAGCGAATTGCAATGTACTTCAGCATCGCTGCGTTTGTAGGCTTTAATGTTAGTTTTGGTAGTACCTATATTCGAATTAGGATATACACAGGTACAGGTGAAATTCCGCTCGCAGGAGGACATAGATATTATAGCCGCGGCCAGCGCCGGCAGTAATATAGCTTTTTTCATGTATTGTATTTTTGTGTAGAGGTACTAAGGCAAATTGTGTGCCAGTATCAGCAGAACCTTACATACTAAAATCATAGTCCCGGTCTATATATCCGTAAGTAATTACAATAGGGAACACAGTTGTTACAGGCATATTATCCATACCTTTGTACCTACATTATTCATTCGTTTGGAGAAAGCATTGATATTGTGGTTTTTGCATAGAGCCTGCAACCAATATAAATGCATGCGCAAATAACCACCAGGCAAGCACACCTTCAAACAGAACAAACCAACAGGAAAATGAAAGTAGATATATGGTCGGATGTGATGTGCCCGTTTTGTTATATCGGCAAGCGGCATTTTGAGGATGCAGTACGGCAGTTTGCCCATGGCGACAGTATAGAAGTGGTATGGCACAGTTTTCAACTGGACCCGGACACAAAAACACAACCGGGTAAAGATGTGTACAGCTACCTGGCGGAGCGCAAAGGGCAATCGGTAGAATGGAGCAGGCAGGCACACAAGCAAGTAACTGATATGGCTGCACGGGCGGGCCTGCAATACAATTTTGACAAAGCGGTTGTCGCCAACTCGTTTGATGCGCACCGTGTAGTGCAGCTTGCCAAAACATATGGCAAGGGTGACGCCATGGAAGAGCAACTGTTCAGAGGCTACTTTACGGAGGGTAAGAATATTGCCGACCACGATGTACTGGCTGACATGGCTGCTGAAATTGGTATTGAAAAGCAGGCCGTACTGGACGTATTGAACAGCGATGCTTACAGTGCAGAAGTACATGCTGATGTAGAAACGGCGGCGCGCATAGGTATCAATGGTGTGCCGTTCTTCGTCATAAATAATAAATATGGTATCAGCGGTGCGCAGCCTTCTGCCACATTTACGCAGGCACTCAGCCAGGCCTGGGAGGAATATGCCAAAGAAAAAGGCAGCCTCACCATGATAGATGGAGAAGCTGCCGCCTGCGAACCGGGCGGCGAGTGTAAATAACACCCCTGCCCTGTCGCTGTCATTACCCCTATTTAGCTATATAACCGTTAACTGCGCTGTATCGTGTACCTTCTTTCTTCCACAGCACCAGTGTTATGTATACATTATCTGCATTGTATTTGCTATCAAGCGAAAAAGTATGCGCCCAGCTTTTTTCGCTATCCGTAAGATCTGCAGATGTAAAACTTGTACCAAACGCACCCGATGCTGAAGCGCGCAACACATGATTGTGCGTGGCAGGATTAGTAGCCGAGGATGTCTGTTGTGCTTTGATACCATCTTCTGTCAGGTAGCAAGCCAGGGCATACACACCAGCGGGCATGATATCTATAAACTTCACTCCATAAGTCACCACCAGTTTGCCGTCTTCTCTTGTCACTTTAGCGGCTAGCGTTGGCTGTGTTTGCTGTAAAGAAATATCCAACATGCGCCGCATGTTCATTTCAGAATTACCACTGATAGAACCACCGTTGAGAATTACTGCATTACTGTCCGCCACCCATATCTGCGGTGTGTAAAAATTACAATACCTGTTGGCGCCAATTGCGTTCGACTCATCCGTTATCATAGGATCGCCGTATTTAATATGAATGGCTAGTGGTGTTATTTTATCTGTATAATCAGCTGCTACACGAGCAAATGTGGGTTTGCCCCAACTACCACAGCCCGGGCAGCCAGTACTAGTAAATTCCAGCATAACGGGCATCGTCGCCTTGTTATATGTCAGTTCTGATTTTGGGGTTTCTACGTGTTTGTCTGCCGGAGGTGTTACTGTATTGTCTGCCGTCTTATTGCAGGAAATAATGAATAAAGAAGCTGCAATCAACCAAAATGATGTCTTGTTCATAATCGTTTTTTATCGGTTACCTGTTGAATANNTGAATAATGATGTATTTTAAGACGATAGAATTTTTCAATCCTTACAGGTCTATCTACAACAAAACCAGGCATTTATACAATATGACATTTGCATGTCATTTCACGTTTTATGATTTCTTTTCAAACCAACTATTTTGCCATATGTTATTTATGCAGTTCCCTGTGCAACCGTTATCACGATTATTCATCAAATTGATTAGGTTATGACACTGATAAGAAAAATCTTAGAGTTCGATATTGATACTGCCAGGAGTGGCGGACCCGTTAACAAAAGAAATTGGGGAAATGTGCGGACACTGATAGAAACACAACTCAGCAAAATCACTGCATCGGTTTGGGATGGCATGTCTAAGCACGATATGGCGCAGGCTATTTCAAAAATTATATACCTGCTTATCCTAATGACACATGATTCGGAGTTTGAAGACCTGGTAAAGGAATATCTACGCACTGAACACAGGCATTAAATGCAGTTAGTACAAACATCGGTGCAAAATGTGCAACAGATTTGAACCTTGCGTATCTTACTTCGCAGCGCAAAAACTGACACACAATGACCGATATTAAATACCTCTGGAATTTACGCACCCCCACTTCTGATAACCCATTGCGCGTACTGCTGAGTGCTTGCCTTACCGGCGTGTTCTGTGGCTACGACGGAACCGCAAATGGCGAATACCCCTCCGCTCTGAAACTGCTGGGCTACGACACTATCCGGATTCATAAATTCTGCCCCGAAGATTATTCCTTCGGCACACCAAGGGAGATGTGTGATATACACGGCGGTACAGGGATGGATGTACTGAATGGCAAGGCCAGGGTGTTAACAGAAAACGGCGTTGACTGGACGGAGGGTATGATTCGCGCATCCGAACGCATGCTGGAGATAGCCCGTGAGCACGATATTGAACTAGCGGTATTAATGGATATAAGCGCGGCATGCGGCAGCCAGGTGATATACGATGGCAACCATTTTGCCGAAGAAAAGAAATACCAGATAGGTGCAGGGGTATGTGCGGCGCAACTGATGCGTAATGGTTTTAAAGTCATCAGCCAGCGTGACTATGCCTGCCTTGAGGTATTATATTCAAAAATTGACCCGAAGCATGTCATCAACCCTGAGGCTATAGACCACCACCGGATAGCCTGGTACAAGGAGTACTTTGGGGTATAAAATGTAAAGGCAAAGACATTTTAACCATTTACCTTATTAACCAATCCGCCTTTTGCCTAAATTCGCACCCATGTCTATAGTTGTCAGCAACCTGTTGAAGATATACGGTACGCAAACCGCGGTTAATAATATATCATTCAGCCTGAAGAAAGGCGAGGTGGTAGGTTTCCTGGGGCCTAACGGCGCAGGTAAGTCTACCACTATGAAGATGATAACTACTTACCTGCCCCCAACAGGCGGTACGGCCAGCGTATGCGGGCACGACGTATTACAGCAACCCATGGAGGTACGCAAAAGGCTGGGCTACCTGCCGGAGGCCAATCCCCTGTACTTTGATATGTATGTGCGTGAATACCTGGAGATGAGTGCCGGCATACATGGCATCAGCAAGCCCAGGCAACGCATAGAAGACATGATAGCTATGACCGGGCTGGGCAAAGAAGCACATAAGAAAATAGGCATGCTCAGCAAAGGGTATAAGCAGCGTACCGGATTGGCACAGGCCATGCTGCACGACCCCGAAGTGCTGATACTGGATGAACCGACATCGGGCCTGGACCCCATACAGATAGTAGAGATACGCGACCTGATAACAAGCATTGGTAAGGAAAAGACCGTATTACTGTCCACGCACATCATGCAGGAAGTAGAGGCTATGTGCAGCCGGGTTATTATCATCAGCAGCGGGAATATAGTGACTGACGATAGCCTGGACAACTTGCGCAAGGGCAACCAAAGCCTGGAAGATGTGTTCCGCAATGTGGCGGGTGGTAATGGTGTACCTGCATAAAAAAGCCCGCCGTTTGCTGGCAGGCTTAGTGTATTTTTATTAAATCGGTTTAGAACCTCTCCAGTCCGCTGAAGAAGAAGTCACCCTNNAGAACCATGTACTGCGTTCTCACCTATTGATTTTGCATACATTTTGCGGATAGTGCCTTCGGCTGCATCTGCAGGGTTGGTAGCACCTATCAACTTGCGGAAATCTTCTACTGCGTTATCTTTTTCCAGGATAGCAGCTACAATCGAACCGCTGCTCATAAATTCAGTCAGCTCGCCATAAAAAGGACGTGCGCTGTGTACTGCATAAAACTGTCCGGCCTGCTCTTTGCTCAGTTTGGTATATTTCATAGCAACTATTCTGAAACCTGCGTTATTAATCATTTGCAGGATGTTGCCTATATTGCCCGCGGCCACTGCATCGGGCTTAATCATCGTAAATGTACGGTTTGACATTGCTGTTTTGTGTTTTAATTTTTACAAAGACGGCGCAAAAGTAGGGTTTATTTATGATTTGAAAATGAATTACTGTGATAGATGATACAGGTTGTGTACTTTTGCCCCTTATCTAAAATAGCAACAGCTACATATACAAATGAGGCCTATACAGGAAATATTTCCTTTACTGCAAACACCTAAAAAAATCTTCATCACCACCCACCACAAACCGGACGGTGATGCTATAGGCAGCATGCTGGCCTTATACCATTACCTGGTAAAGAAGGGACATAGTGTTACCCCTGTAACGCCCAGCGAGCTACCGGATTTCCTGATGTGGATGCCTGGCGTGCGTCAGTTAGTAAATTATGAGGCTGAACCAGATACAGCTAAAGCAGCACTTCAAGAGGCAGATTATATTTTCGGGCTGGATTTCAATGATTTTTCCCGCACCAAACACCTGACTGAACTTTTACATGAAGCTAAGCAGCCTAAGATATTGATAGACCATCACTTAATGCCTGCCGACACGTGGACGTACGGCATAAGTGTACCGGAAAAGAGCAGTACCTGTGAAATGGTATATGACTTGATCATCCTTGCAAATGATAATCAACTGATTGACAGGGATATAGCAGAATGTATATACACAGGAACGTTAACTGATACAGGGTCATTTCGCTTCCCGGTAACCACTCCATACACACACCGCATGGTAGCCGACCTGATGGACAAGGGGCTACAACATAGCAAGGTACACGAGCTGGTATATGATTCTTGGTCGGTTAAGCGAATGCACTTCCTGGGCTATGTGTTGTTAGAGAAAATGGAGATATTCCCGCAATACAAAGCTGGCATCATCTGCCTGAGCAAGAAAGACATTCGCCTGTTCGATATCAACAGCGGTGATATTGAGGGCTTGGTAAATTACCCGCTCAGCATTGGCAATATCCGTTTCTCTACCCTCATTACCGAAAGGAGTGATGAGGTTAAACTATCCTTCCGCAGCAAAGGAGATTTCGATGTGAGCAGTTTTGCCCGGCAGTATTTTAATGGAGGAGGGCATTTCAACGCCTCCGGCGGCAGAACAACACAAAGTTTTACTGACACTGTAACATCATTTAAGCAAATTTTATCCGATATTCACCCCCGATAAAAAATAAACATGACAAAAAATCAAATTATGGCGCTGGTAGCTGGCGCACTGAGCATTGGAATTACAAGTTGTGACAACACTGGCGGCATGAAAAAAACATCAGACGGACTGATGTATAAAATAGTGAAAGACGAGCCCGGCGACAAGTTTCCTGAGGTGAACGACATTATCAAAATGCACGTGAACATCCGAATAGGCGACAGCATACTGCTGGACTCCCGCAAGATGAACGGCGATAATCCTTTCGAGTTTCCTATGCCCGAGCCTACATTCAAGAGCGACTGGGTAAGCGGTATTAAATTGTTAACCGCAGGCGACAGTGCTGTATTCTACGTACCTGTCGACTCTGCCAAGAAATATGCTCAAGGCCAGTTTCCAGAGTTTGCAAAAAGCACCGATACAGTTGTGTATGAAGTGAAATTCGTTTCATTCGAATCGGCGGCTGAACTGAAAAAGAAAGAAGAAGAAGCTGCGTCTAAACAAATGGGTGAAGACGACCAGAAGTTACAGACATATTTCTCAGAAAAAGGGCTCTCACCTCAGAAGACCGAATCCGGCCTGTACTATATTATTGACAAAGAGGGTGCCGGGACTCCTATAGAGAAAGGACAGCTGGTAACTGTAAATTACACGGGTAAAAACCTGAAGGGCGAAACTTTCGACTCGAATGTAGACCCTGAGTTTCAGCACGTACAGCCTTTTGAGTTTCCTGTAGGAATGGGACAAGTAATAAAAGGATGGGACGAAGGTATCATGCTACTGAAGAAAGGCAGCAAGGCCAGGTTCTTTATACCATCACCACTGGCATATGGCTCTAACGCTATGGGTCCCAAAATCGTCGCCAACGAGATACTGATGTTTGATGTGGAAGTTACAGATGTAAAGGCTGAACAAGCAGCACCTGTACAATAATAAAGATTAACCAAGGGCAATACAATGAGATACTTTAATTACATACTGGCCGGCGTTACATGTTTGGGACTTTTCAGTTGTTCATCCACCAANNACCAACAAGATGAAAGTAAAAGAAATTCCTTTTACAACTACGGAAAGCGGCATCAGTTATAAAATACTGAAGAACGCGAAAGGCAGCCAGTATGCTAAAGAAGGTGATTACGTATCGCTGCACATACAAACTATATTTGAAGACAGCCTGATATTCAGCTCGAAAAAAGACAGGGGCGGCGAATCGGTGACATTCCCCGTGGCGCAGCCCCGTTTTCACGGCGACTTATCTGAAGCTTTGACATTGCTCACTCCCGGTGACAGTGGTATATTTCTGGTGCCGGTAGATACGTTGAAAGCCAATAAGCAGACTATGCAGCCGTGGATGAAGGAGGGTAAGAAAATTACCTACTCTATTGAACTGGTGTCTATCAAAACGGCTGAGGAAGTACAAAAAGAAAAAGAGGCCAAAGCCAAAGAAGCCAGCAATCCACAGGAAGATGATGAGAAGTTGCAGCAATACTTTAAGAAGA
>DINJ01000253.1:9229-9460 GCA_002423665.1 Bacteroidetes bacterium UBA5543
GAAAAAGGAATCGGGACTGTATTATTTGATTACACATGCCACCGATGGTGAAAAGCCGATACCCGGGCAAAAGGTAAAGGTGCACTATACCGGCAAGCTGATGGATGGTACCATCTTCGACTCCAGCGTAGGGAAAGAACCCCTGAGTTTTGCCTTAGGCCGCGGACAGGTGATATTGGGCTGGGATGAAGGCATCAGCCAGTTGAAAAAGGGCGAAAAGGCGACATTATT
>DINJ01000030.1:0-3981 GCA_002423665.1 Bacteroidetes bacterium UBA5543
GTTTTTTTCTTCCAACGAAGTGATGTAGTTGTTGATACCATCCCGGTAACCATCAAGAGCAGTTTTGGTGCGTGGGTCAGCTTCCATAGCGCGTAGCGAATTTTCCGCACCATACACCATGCCTTTGCGACGTTGTTCCCTGTCAAACTTCAAGGCACGTTCACCCAGCAATTCACTGACACGCCCTCCGGCTGCCCTTGTTTGCAGGTCCATTTGCCATAGCCTGAAATTTGCATGGATATACCCTTGTGCGAAGTACAGGTCGTAATCATTGGCCGCATTGACATGCGGTACCATGCGTTCGTCAAACCACACTTCAACATTACTTTGCAATCCTTTAAATGACAATGAGGTATTGAAATCTTTATCAACGGGCTCAGCATTCGCCCAAAAACCACTAACGGGGTCTAATAACCTGCCAATGGCGGGATTACTGCCTACGGGCCTGTTCAACCAATAAACGATAATAGCCGTCAGCATTAAGGGCAGTATGGCACGCAATATCCTCAAGCGTAGTGTATTTCTTATTACCTGTATGCGGGCAATTCTATTACATAAGAATTACCTGTACTTATAGTCAAAGACTCGTCGCGCAACCAGGGGTTCAATGTTTTCAACATCCTATAGGTAGTACCATTTTGCATAGCAAAGGCTGCCAAATCGGGTATTGACTGTGTGACAGTCATTGGCCTTGTAGCTATAGGCCTGTACTGCTCATTATCACGTATATGAAAACCCAGTTCCTCAGGATTACTCAAAATGTATTTATATGCCACAATGCGGAACACATAACGCATGGTTTCTTCAGGCAGCAGTACATCATAGTAGTCACGCTGATATTGTGCTGAAGCCCTTTTTTCGTAACCTGCCATACCGCAGTTGTACGATGCCGCTGCAGCCGTCCATGAGCCGAATTTATTGTACGCCTCTTTCAGGTATCTACAAGCTGCATCAGTAGCCTTAGCCACGTGATAACGCTCGTCCACTTCTTTATTCAGTTCCAAACCATAGCGTGGTGCCGTGCCGTCCATAAACTNNGAGGTATTTAAAATCGTCCGGCACGCCATTGGCACGCAGGCGCTGTTCTATTATAGGAAAGTACCGGGTGGACAGCAGCAGTATCTGCATGGTGGCTGAATGACGGTAGCAGTTGCTCAAGACTTCATGTTCCAGCATTTCTTTAACATCCCATTTGTGCAAGGGTACCGGTTCACCCGCAAAGCTTATCTGCTGGGGCAAATCAGGCAGGTACCATTTGTATTGCAGCTTGCGGTTTTTCTTCACATCTACAACTTCTTCATTCTCATCCGTTTCGCGGAATGCGAAACCTGAAATAACGGCGGCACTCAATACTGCGCCCATCGCCACGTACAAAAGAGGTCTCATATTCATATCTATTCTTTCTAAGGGTTATCCTAAATATAAGAAGAATATGAAAAAGCGCGAAATTTAAGATTCCGCGCTTCGTACCTTACCCCCATATCTGTAACTACTTCTGGGAAATAGTTGACGGCCTTTCATATATCAGGTCCATGAGTTCGTCCAGTTTTGGTTCCAGTATTATTTCAGTACGACGGTTACGCGCACGTCCTGCATCGTCGTCATTAGAGGCTATGGGGTTGTACTCGCCATGTCCGCTGNNCAAATACCCTTGTATTCTCTATACCATACTCTTCAGTCAGTATCCTCACTATAGCTGTAGAGCGTCCAACACTCAATGCCCAGTTGTCCGGGTATTTAGCAGTTTTAATCGGCTTGTTATCCGTATGTCCCTCTACTTCCACTTTTATCTGCGGGTTTTGCTTCAGTACGGACGCCAGTTTAGCCAGGGCTGTTTTACCTTTTTCATTCACCACCGCACTACCCGATGGAAACAAGAGGCTTTCCTGTAAGGCTACATGCACCTTACCGTCTTTGATGAACACGCTCAATTCCTCCGCCTTAAAGTTCACCAACGCATCCGCCATTTTCCTGCGCAAGGCCTCCGTACGGGCATGCTGTTCATATATCAGTTTTTGCATACGCAGCATACGTTCCTGCTGTTCCTTTATTTGCTCCTGCGTCAGGTCCAGCTGGGTATTGGCAGCAGTATAGTAGGCACTCAATGTACTTACTTCTTTTTGCAAAGCATTTATCTTGTTATTGGCACTCGTCAGGTCGTTGGAGAGTTCCGCATTCCGGGTTTGTAATGCCTTAACCGAATTCATTGCACCGGCATACTTCTTTTTAGACACACAGGAGTTAAGCATCAATGCCGCCAGTNNATAAGTTTTGGTCTATATACAAAACCTATGTCGGGGAAAATTGTTCAATCGCCCATATATGTTAATGCTTTTTTTAACATATAAACCTGAACGGCACGAGGCTCCCCTGTGTGGAGAGCCTCGTAAAATATCATACGTTAACTGCCTGTAATTACAGGTGTGACTGTATTTTCTTTTCGAATACGCTTTTAGGAGCTGCACCCACTTGCTTATCTACTACCTGGCCATTTTTAATGAACAGTACAGCGGGAATACTGGTAATACCGTAGTTGATAGACAGATTGGGGTTTTCATCTACGTTCACTTTACCTACGTTCACTTTACCCTCGTATTCAGTAGCCAGCGACTCGATGGTTGGGCCGAGCGCCAGGCAAGGGCCACACCATGGAGCCCAGAAATCGATTACTGATAATTTGTCCGCGTTCAGCACTTCTGCATCAAAATTCGCATCGGTATATACTGCTGCCATTTCTATTTGTTTTATTTATTGATTAAGGAATGTTTATCCAATTATTAAGATGTCAAAATTACGACCATTTGCGCTACTCCACAATAGAAGCCCCAAATACACACATAAGCTATACACATAGTATCAACACTATTGCGTCTCTACCTGCATACGTATATAATCGTGTTCTTCTATATAATGTATTAATTCATCATTGATTGCTACCCTTTGCCCTCCTGTCTTCAAGCCTGTTACCATTTGCGAGGTATTATCCAGTACTTTAATGATCATATCCGTATTGCCGGGGTTTGCTTTCATATTACCCGCCAGGAACTCTATCAGCCCGACATCTACTTTCTCCAGCGGCAAAACAAGATGCAGGCGCTTGGAGAATTGCTTCTTCACTTCGTCCAGCAGCAACACATTGTGTATTTCAAACTCCATGACACCGGGGCGGTATGCGTGTTCTTTATATACACCCTGTATCATCAGCTTAGTACCGTTCTCAATAAAGTTGCGGTACTTCACATAGTTGTTTTGCCAGAACATGATTTCCTGGTTGCCCGTGTAGTCGTTGAGTACCAGTTTGCCAAACTGCGCACCCTTCTTTGTCATACGATGTTCGGCATCGGTAACGAAGCCGGCTATACGAATAGTGCGCCCCGTCATCTTCTCCACATCGCTGATGTTGGTAAAACCGTAATTGTCCATCTCGAACTTATAGCCATCCAGCGGGTGGGCACTCAGGTAGATGCCCACTACTTCTTTCTCACGCTCCAGCGCCTCGGGCAATGGCCAGGGGTCGCAGGTGGGCATGTTGGGTGGTTTTATGTCGGGCATTNNATATTGCGCCCTGTGCAGTTCTTTAAAATTATCTAACGCACCCGCCAGCACCAGGTTTTCCAGCGATTTTTTGTTGACCGTACGTTGATTGACACGTGCGATAAAGTCATAAACTGATGAATACAATCCATTCTCCTCGCGCTCACGAATGATGTCTTCAACGGCAGCCTCGCCCACACCTTTAATGGCGTTCATACCAAAGCGGATAACACTCTCTTTACTTACCGAGAATCCTTTCAGACTCTCGTTGACATCAGGACCTAATACCGCCAGTCCCATGCGCTGGCACTCCTCCATGTAGAACTTTATCTTATCGATATTGCCCTGGTTGTTGAGCACTGCAGCCATAAACTCAGCCGGATAATGCGCCTTGAGGTAAGCCGTTTGGTACGCCACAAATGCGTAACAGGTAGAGTGCGACTTGTT
>DINJ01000030.1:4053-4541 GCA_002423665.1 Bacteroidetes bacterium UBA5543
TCAGGTCGTCAAACTTATCCGGCTTCAGCTCGCGCAGGTACTTTTGCATACCCGGACTTTCAAACTGGAACGTACCGTTGGTTTCGCCACGTTGATAAAGTTGGTAGGTAACTTCATCGTCCAGCGGTATGCTGTCGATGTCTATGTCAATTTCGTAGTTGCGTTTGATGAGGTCCAGCGCGTCTTTGATGATGGTAAGGGTTTTCAGTCCCAAAAAGTCCATCTTAATAACGCCGGAGTTTTCTATAATACCACCTTCAAACTGTGTTATCAGCAGTTCCACATCTTTGGTAGCACATACGGGNNGTAGAGTGCGACTTGTTGAAGGCGTATTGTGCGAATGCCTCCCAGTCTGTCCATATTTTGTTCAGCTTGTCTTCAGGATGGCCTTTGGCCTTCGCCCCGTCCACAAACTGGCTTTTCATTTTATCCAGTACCGCCTTCTGCTTCTTACCCATGGCCTTGCGCAGTACGTCGGCATCGCCCTT
>DINJ01000030.1:4764-11401 GCA_002423665.1 Bacteroidetes bacterium UBA5543
CGGGTATGAGGTTGGACAGGTCGCTGGGGGCAATGATGATACCCGCGGCGTGTATACCTGTATTACGTACACTACCCTCCAGCTTCTCAGCCTCGCGCAGCACATCGCCATGTATAGTCTGCTCCTTATGAAACTCCCGCAGCTTTTCTACATTAGCTATTTCATCAGCACCTAAGCCTTCTTTATCCGTCAGGCTCTTATCTCCTTTTATGGGTGCTGTCAGCAGTCGCTTGAGTGAAATACCCGGGCGCTCCGGCACCAGCTTGGCCAGCATNNCGGGATGGCGAGCACGCGGGCGACGTCGCGGAGGGCGGTTTTGGCCCCCATCGTCCCGAAGGTCACGATCTGGCAGACGTTCTCGCGTCCGTACTTCTGCACCACATAGTCTATCACCTTCTGTCGGCCGGCATCGTCAAAGTCCGTATCTATATCGGGCATGCTCTTACGCTCCGGGTTAAGGAAACGCTCGAACAGGAGATTATACTTAATGGGGTCGATATTGGTAATGCCAATACAATAGGCCACCACGCTACCCGCGGCACTACCACGGCCGGGGCCTACGAATACGCCCAGGTCGCGACCCGCCTTGATGAAATCGCCCACGATGAGGAAGTAACCCGCAAAACCCATGGTTTTGATAGTGAACAACTCGAAGTTGATGCGCTCCTCTATCTCCGGGGTAATATCACGATAACGCTCGCGCGCGCCCTCCCATGTTATATGTTTCAGGTATTCGTCCTGGTCGTCGTGAAACTCGGCAGGAACTTTAAAGTGCGGCAGCAAGATATCCCGCTCCAGCTTGAGGGGTTTTATCTTGTCCACTATCATCTGGGTATTGTCTATAGCCTGCGGCACATCGCTGAAGAGCTTAGACATCTCCTCCGTATTCTTGAAGTAGAACTGGTCGTTGTAAAAAGCGAAGCGGGTATCTTTCGACTTTCCGCCCTCATCGTCAAAATCCTTTGCCTTGGGTGTCGCCTGCTTTTCGCCTGTGTTGATACAGAGCAGGATGTCGTGCGCATTGGCATCGTTCTGCTCTACATAGTGGCTGTCGTTAGATGCTATGACAGGTACATTATATTTAGCCGCAAACTTCAGCAGCACTTCGTTTGCCTTTATCTGGTCGGGTATATCGTGGCGCTGCAGTTCTACATAGTAGTCGTCGCCAAACAGGTCCAGCCACCATTTGAACACTTTTTCCGCTTCTTCCTCGCCCTTGCGCAAGATAGTGCGCGGCACCTCCGCCGCCAGGCAACAGGTAGTAGCTATGAGCCCCTCGTGGTATTGCAGTATCAGTTCCTTATCTATACGGGGGTATTTGCCATACAGGCCCTCCATATAACCCAGGCTGCACAGCTTCACCAGGTTGCGGTAGCCCACCTCATCCTTGGCCAGCAACAGCTGGTGGTAGCGCACATCCCGCTCATCGCGGCTAAACTGGCGTTTGTGCCTGTCTTCTACCAGGTAAAACTCACAACCGACAACCGGCTTTACTACGGGTTCTTTTATCTCTTTGCCGTTCTCATCGGTACCCACCACTTTGGTGTTCTTCCAGGCGCTGGCCACAAAGTCGAACACGCCAAACATATTACCGTGGTCGGTAATGGCCATGGCGGGCATATTATCCTTTGCCGCCTTGTCGAACAGGCGGGGAATAGACGATGCCCCGTCGAGCAGGGAGAACTGGGTATGATTATGTAGATGAGAAAATTGCATATGCACTATCCAAACGGCGTCTTACAAAATAACGAAAAAAGGAGGGGTGGGTGTCGGGTAGTTTTCCACAGTTGTTAAATGCGGTGGGTGGGTTAATAAGGTAATATGATAATAGGTTAATTGGAATTGACGTGTTAATGAGGTAATATGCATAGAGTCGCGATATTTTGTTAACTTTTGAACACCTGTGTGTAGTCGGCGGCATTTTCATGTCTTTATATAAAATTGGTTCACAATCACTTACAACAGAATTGTTAACTTTTGTTAACTCTGCGCATGTTTTTTTGGGAAAACATCCGGAATAAAAATCCCGCCTGGTGGGGCGGGAGCATAATGTATGGCTGGTATATGTTGTTTGTGGTCTAGTCATGGCTTGATTGATTATGCTACCGGTGTATCTGAGAACACGTACCGGCAGGAAATACATAACTTTATTTCTACAACAAATATACTCATTAATTATGATAATATAAAATTTAAATTTACAAATCCTTTGGATATTGAACCAATAATAAACACATGAATATATTCGTATATTTACATAACGTCAATAAACTGTTCATGAAATTGAAAGTAATATTCCTGCTATTCACCTGTATTCAATATTCCGCAACAGCCCAACAGAAGAACTACAAATATTACCACCTGAACATTAATAAAGCTGAAGAGCAGGCATTTGTGCAAAATGATATCAAGGGTGCGTTAGCTACCTATCAGAATACCTTCAGCCAGTACGATTTTGTATTTGCACACGACTGTATGACAGCCATAGAACTGGCGCTGTATGACAGTAATGCCAAAGCATTTTTAGCATTGGTGGACAAGGGGACTAAAAACGGGCTAATGCCCCGGCATTTTATGTACATACCCTATATCAAAAAACACCCCTTGTTTGCCCGATACGATGACAGCGTAGCAGCTATATACAAGCGTAACCGACCAAAACACCTTGCCGGAATAGATACAGCCGCCCTGAAGAAAATGTATAGCTTGTACGGGTACGACCAGATGGAGAAGAACCCCATGAAAGGTGAAGGCTTTAGCATGAAAAAAAACCATAGGTACAAGCCACAGATAGAGAAGACATGGAGTGAACTGAAACAACTGATACAGGAAAAGGGATGGCCTTCGGACAAGCTGATAGGTATTGAGCAAACCGACATTATGAAGGAACTGAAAACCGGCACACCTGATATGATGGAGCTATACGAACTATACAAAGAGGGGTATAACTATAATATAAGCGCAGGACAGTTTACGCTTGAGGAATACAAATTACATTCGAACCTGTTCTTTGCAGTGATGGTACATTACGCCGGATACTTCGGGTACAATTTCTTTCCTGATGAGGTGTATATACAGCAGATAGAAGCCGGGTACCTGCACCCGAAAGACCTGGCTTATGTACTGGACTTCCAGATAAACTGGAACGTGGACAGTACCACCCAGGCCTACCGTAGAAATAATATGCGGTACTTCGGGACTGGTATGACGGGGAGAGGCCATCATTTAACTACGTATTCTTACAAAGTGCCCATAGAAAAGATTGACGCTGCACGTGCAAAATTTTACATCAAACCCGTGAAAACTGAAATTGCCAAAAACAACTTCGCTATCAGAAATAAGATATTTATGGGTTGGGGGTATGGGGCTTGCAGGTTGTAGCGAGCCTGCTGCGCGAATATTCCCCCTATCCCCCTAAAGGGGAGACTAANNATAAAAATATTATTTTTATAATGCTATGCAAAAGAAAATGTTCTTGGATGCGACACAATCAGTATTTGTAAATGCCGCTGCTCTGAGAAATAAAATGACTCCAGCCGAGAGGGCTTTATGGGCATATCTGAAATTAAAGCCTATGGGTTACAAATTCAGACGGCAACATGCTATCAGTAAATATATTGCTGACTTCTATTGCCATTCTTTAAAGCTGATTATTGAAGTAGATGGCGGCATACATAATACTAAAGAAGTAGCCGACAGTGACAGGGCAAGACAAGAATTTCTTGAATCTGAGGGGATTAATTTTCTCAGGTTTACTAATGAGGAAGTACTTTCCAACTTAGATACTGTGCAATCAACAATAGACAAGTATCTGCAACAAGCCAATTTATTGGAGCACTAATTTATTTTTAGTCTCCCCTTTAGGGGGATAGGGGGAGACTCGCGTTGTCCTATACCGGACAATGGCAGCCACTTCCCCCTACCGTGTTTTTACCCTGCCCGGAGGGTGTTTTTCCCGTTGTTTCAGATAACAATTGCTTCTACTTTTATCCTCCCGATAAAACGAAAGATTATGCTATTACTATTACCATGCCGCCTGTTCTCCTGCTATTTGCGCAATTATCAGCGCCATTACCAAACATAATACATACATATACATACACCATCACTAACTTAAAAAACAGAATAACCATGACATGCTACAATGAAAACAAAAACACCATGAGCAACACAATATTCCGACGAGGTTTATTCCCGCTGCCGTAAGGCATACCAGCAAATAATATTTTATACCCGTTACGGCACATGCATATTACCTGCAGCGTGTGCCGCTCCACAACTTAACCGGCTCCCTTTTGGTTTCGCTGAGCGGCAGTGCTATGCATTGTTGTAAAGCATACCTATATAGACTGACACCATGCAGCGTTGACAGGAGATATTGATTTTGTGTTTATAGTCTTGCCCTTTCGTACGGCCCTATAGAAGCAAAAAGGTAGTGTACTGATTCGATTCATCAATACAACTACACAATATGTCAACAGAGAACATGGGCTTCCCCGTATTGCCCGGAAATGACGGGAAAAACGCCACTCTATTTCTCAACAAGCTCAGCAACCTGATAGAACAACACGGCAACGACCCCACCTTTGGTGTGCAGCAACTGGCGCAGCAGATACAACTGAGCCGTGTGCAGCTGAACCGCAAGACCGTGGAACTGACCGGGCAATCGGCAGGCAAGCTGATCATGCATTACAGGATGCAGATGGCGAAACAGATGCTGCAGGAAAGCCATGCCAGCATAAAAGAAATAGCCTGGCAATGCGGCTACCAGCAACAGGGCAATTTCTGCCGGAGCTTTCAACTGATATTCCGGCACAATCCCACCGACTACAGGAAAAAGTTCAGGACAAAGCGCAGGCAGGAGCCCGCTGCATGGTGCGTACCACTGAGTGATACAGGCTACAACAGGCTGTATGAACTGGCATGTGAACATGACTGGCTGCATGAATTGTTGCGGGAGGTATTAGCCAACATCAGCAACAATGTACTCAGCGTGGAGCAACTCAGCCATGCCACCTGCATGAGCCCCGCCAGCCTGGGCCGCAGGATTAAAGAGCTGTTCAAAGTAAGCACACAGCATTTCATCAGGGGCATAAGGCTGCAATATGCCTGCGAACTGATTGGTAAAAGACAGGGCACCATAGCTGAAATAGCCTACCAATGCGGTTTTTACGACCCGGCACACATGAGCAGGTGTTTTAAAAAATCAATTGGTTGCCAACCATCGGCTTATGTGTATGAACCCACATCGCTAACTATTGAATGGTTGAATGACAAGCTGTTGAACCATAATGATAAATGATTGTACGTTTTGTACAATAATGAAAGATAAGACAGGGGTTACTTTTACATATGTAAACAGGCGGAAGAAAAACGGCGGTTTATAACAAAGTAAAAAGCAAATGATATGGGTTCTTTAGCAGCTACTTTTTCCAGCATGGCGGTGTCGATAGGCATAGCGATGCAAAACGCAACTACTAACCAGCACAACGGGCAAAACATAGCCACCACCTGTATGGCGCAATGTTGCAAACTGATAATAACAAAAGGAGCAGCGGGAGGCGCCAGTGTATAAGAGATAAAAAACGCAACAATAAAACACCATCTGAAAAACAATAAAACCGAAGCTTATGGCAAGTACAAGTCTTACAACCATCGACGACAGCATCACACCGGAGGTCATCACCATAGAAGGGGCGGGTAAAGCCTACCAGTCTGTAGCACAGTCTACAGCACTCACCATACAGGATGCTACCGACAACCTGCGGAACATTAATACCATCAGCGCCACCGTGCTGGGTGTGGCTATGGCACAGNNTGGCGGAAGACATGGCGGTAAAGGCTGCTGACAACTACCTGACCATTGGTAAAAACGCAGCTACCGTGCTGGAAGGTTATCCTGCGGGATAGCAATACAACTGAATGCTCATCTGATATTACATGAAACTGATTTCAACAAACCAATATAAAATATAACACCATGCCGGAAGAAATAATGTTTGACAATCTTGCAGACCTGCAAAGGCTGATACGCGGGGCAGCCAATTCTCAGTCGCTGGCGATGCTGAACAGTGTGATGGCGGAAACCATCGGTATGTCGATGCACAACGCAGTATCTACCCAGCACAATGCGCAAATGCTAAACTCAGCCGCAACCACATCTACCTGCGCCAAGATATTATCAGTAATAGGCGTGATGCCGGGACAACCACCCGTGCCTCCCCCTACTCCGCCTACACCTGCACCAACGCCTACTCCTACACCTACTCCTACTCCCACCCCTCCTGATACGACAGATGCTACGGATAAACAGAACGAACAGAAGCAACTGAACCCCGGGAATGATAGTGATGATAGCAACACCCCCAACTGACAATGGCCCTGAATATATATAGAGAACCATTTGAACACTTTTAATGCACATAGCATATGGCATCGACAGTAAATGACCAGGTAACAGACTCCATCACGGAAGTGAATACCGAAACCATCGGTAACTCACCGGCCATAGCGATGGGAAATTTATACCAGGCGGTATCGCAGGCGCTTGGGCTGGCAGCCTACAACGCAACGGTAGCACAGCAAAACGCAAATATGCTGGGTCAGGCCGCCACTGCCAAAGGCATAGAACTGATAT
>DINJ01000088.1 GCA_002423665.1 Bacteroidetes bacterium UBA5543
GGCGAGTGTATCGCCCGTCAATTGATATTGTTCGCACCAGCAGCCTGCAACGGGCGCGGTGCATGTAAATTCAGCATTGCATTTGGAACATTGCTTGGTGGCCATTATCCCATATTGTGGAACACCCGCTGCACGTCATCGTCCTGCTCCAGGCGTTCTATGAGTTTCGATACATCATCAGCCTGCTCGTCGGTCACCTCCGTTGTGTTCAGCGGTATCCATTCCAACTCGGCGGATAGCGGTGTCAGCCCTTTTTCTTCCAGCGCTTTCTGCATATTGCCAAAATCGCTGAAGCCGCACCTGATTATCAGGTTGCCTTCGCTGTCTTCACCCATTTCTTCCAGTCCCGCATCTATCAGTTCCAGTTCCAGGTCATCTTCGCTGACACCTTCTTTGTTCAGTTTGAATACCCCCAGGTGCTTGAACATAAAACCTACGGAGCCGCTGTTGCCCAGGTTGCCGCCGCCCTTGTTGAAGTGCGAGCGTACGTTGGCTACTGTACGTGTAGTATTATCTGTTGCTGTTTCTACCAGCAAAGCCACACCATGCGGGCCATAGCCCTCATACAATACCTGCTCGTAGTTGCTCGTGTCTTTACCCAGGGCGTTTTTGATAGCTCCTTCTATACGCTCCTTCGGCATGTTTACCGATTTCGCGTTCTGCATCACGCGGCGCAATGCAGGATTGGTATCGGGGTCGGGGCCGCCGGCTTTTACAGCTATGGCTATTTCCTTGCCTATACGGGTAAATTGCTTGGCCATCCGGTCGTACCGGGCAAACATCTTGGATTTACGAACTTCAAATATCCGGCCCATGGTTCTTCTTATTTAGGGCGCAAAAATAAGCAATGTTGGCAGATTAACACTAAAAGCTGANNTTGAAGGTGCCAAATTCCACTTTATTATCAATTTTGGTGGTCTTGGTTTCAAATACACTCGGCTGTCCTACAATACCACCGGATGTTTTGGTGGTGATACTTATTTCCTGCTTTAAGTCGCCTTTGCGGTAATAAAAACTGGCTTCTGTACCTATTAATATATGAGGTGTAATATGGTAACGCAGCCATGCCATAGCCCCATAGCCTTTGGTAGCGGTGCTTGAGGCTATGTCAGTAGAACTGGAGTCGAAGCTGCGGGTAAAGGTTTTAGTATAACTAACATCATTGGCGTATACGCCATCNNAGAAAAGACGAAGGTCTTTTCTATACCCACGCGCAGGTTCATCACATTTATATTGTTCTCCTGCTGCACTATGCCATCATCATCTTTGAAACTCCGAAAATCAGGCCCCACACCCAATCTTATGCCAACACCCGGCTTCTTCCAGTTGAGCGAATAGGTAAGCAGGTAGGGATTATTGAGGGTATTATTATTACTATTGAAATTGAATACCTGCCTGATAAGTTCGTTGGCCTGCACGCCCACCTGGTGTTCAAATATTTTTGATTTGGCTGTTGCGGGTTCGTCCTGTGCGGTTGCGACAGAGGCAAAGCTGGCAGCTATAGCTGCTGTGAGTGTGATTTTTTTGAGCATGTGTCGTGCAAATTGGTTATTTAGTCTTAAAAGGATTAGAATATTTAGGCTCTGTGAGCATAGCATAATCAGTCAGCGAATTGAGGAAAGCGATAATTGACTGTTTCTCTATGTCGCTGATATTCATATGCATTGGTTTGCCATATTCGTCTTTTAGCCTCTCGTCCAGGGCAGGATGGTTCTGTATACTATTGCTGTAATGCTCCATCACTTCGTCCAGCGTATTGAAACGGCCATCGTGCATATAGGGTGCTGTGCGAGCCACATTTCTCAAGTTGGGAACTTTGAACGAGCCATCAGGAAATCCGGAGCGTGCTATAGCTCCTGCACCTTTGTCCTTAGTTTGAGCATCCAGTCCTATATTAGCAATTTCGGAAGCTGGGTAAGCCCCTGTAACTATCCTGTGGCAGGAAGCACAATCGTATTTCAGGTTGAACAGTTGGAATCCGTGCAGTTCCTGCGCTGTCAGTTCACCTTTTTCCTGCATGTACATATCGAATCGGCTTTCACCTGACACAATTGAGCTCATAAAGAATGCCATGGCATCAGCAATGCGGTCCATGGTGATACTTTCGTCACCATAGGCATCGCGAAAGAGGCCCTGGTAATAACCCAACCGTTCCAATTTGGCGGGCAATTCATTGATATCGTCCATGCCCATCTCCACATGGTTAAGTATAGGTCTCGAAACAAGACTGGTAAANNTGGTTTCGCGGCCGTCCCAAAAGAGGAACCCGGTAGTGAAAGTGCCGAACATATTTCCCGGGTTACCATTAGTAAAATTCTGAATGGTCATTGAATTGCGGCCTGTCAGGCGACCTTCAAACCCGCGACTGGCTGCTACATTGTCAGCGAATGCGAACTCCTGCTTGTGACAGGAAGCACATGCTACGGCATTGTTAACAGACAGATGCTTATCGTAAAACAATACGCGCCCCAACACGGCTTTCATATCTATTACTTCTGCATAATTGCCTCTGAAGTATCTGCCGGCCGTATCAGACAAATCGAGGTATACTTGTGACTGCGGAGTGTTGGAGGGTTCATCATTGTTTTTGTTGCAGGAGAGCACTAACGTAGAAACAGCAAGGCCCAGGCAGAGGATGTGGTTTTTCATAGGGTAACGTTTAGACTTATAACATTATAAATTCACAAATATTGTGCCGCATATCTTACTTGCGGAGTAAAACTAAGAAACATTTTGTAAGGTTTGCTTCTGTTTAACTCTTAATTGCAATGATATGCAAATCAACCCGGCGATAGCAACCCATCCGCTACTTATCCACATTTCACGGATGTTCCACGCAAATATGCATTTACCACATTAACTTTGTTATACTGCATACCTCTAAAGCAAACGATAAGGGAACATGAAACTGACATATTACGGACACGCTTGTTTTATAATAGAAGCAGCAGGTAAAAAATTTCTGTTCGACCCGTTCATCTCAGGAAATGACAATGCGAAAAATATTGACATTCAGTCAATTGAGGCAGATTNNTATATTGATATCTCATGGCCATGGCGACCATATAGCCGACCTGGTGGCGATAGCTAAAAACACCGGAGCGCAAGTGATAGGGATGCTGGAAGTGACCAACTGGATAAGCAAACAGGGCTACGACAACGTAGTGGGCATGAACCTGGGGCTGTTGCATACTGAATTTGGCAGCGTACGTATGACACCGGCTGCACACAGCAGCAGCCTGCCCGATGGCAGCTACGGTGGCAACCCCGCTGGTTTCGTGGTTACTACCGCTGAAGGTACCTTCCACTATACGGGAGATACCTGCCTGGTAATGGATATGCAATTGATACCCCGCTATGGCAAAATGGCATTCGCTGTGATGCCGGTGGGTGGCCACTTCACCATGAATGTGGAGGATGCTGTAATAGCGGCTGAATTTGTACAATGCGATAAAGTAATAGGCGTGCATTATGACACATGGGCGCCTATTGCCATAGATAAAGAAAAAGCGAAGAAAATATTTGCGGATGCAGGCAGGGAACTGCTGCTACCCGCTATAGGAGAAACCATATCACTATAAATTAACACGTGACGTTCGGTAAAAAACATTAATTTAATCTGCTTAGTACAACCTGATATATGTCAAAAGTAATAGCGATAGCAAACCAGAAAGGCGGGGTAGGGAA
>DINJ01000184.1 GCA_002423665.1 Bacteroidetes bacterium UBA5543
GTTACGTCCATGTGCAGGGTAGAGCATATATCCAGCCCTATGGTCAGCCCGTGCAGTTTGCCCATTACTGTATCTTCCAGGCAGCAGCGTACTAATTGCTCTTTGCTTTTGAATACTTCAGGGCCTATGAAACCCGCTACATCATTCACATGCGTCCAGGGCATTTCATCAGCTTTTTTCGAGGCAGCCATCTGCAATTTCAAGGCCCTTAAAAAACCATATTTCCTGGACTCCAATACTACCATATCTACCCCCTCGGCGTGCCCGTTGGTGAAGTCGGCACCCTGGCCGGTTTCAGCATACAGCCCGTACCTGCCATTACGCATCGTTGCATAGCGTTCCATTTTCTCAACTGTCAGGTCAAAAGTGGTGTTGGCGCTCTCCGTACCTGCAAGGCTTTGAAACCATATACCGGTAGTGCCGGGTTGCATCTCTTCTACAGCGGCCTGTATATCTATGTGCGAAAGCACGCAGTTGGGAANNTAGCAGCTACCGACTGAGGTTCACTGGAAACAGGATTCGTACCCAATACCAAATCACCAACAGCATAAGACCATGCATCGAATACCTGCCAGGTGATGTCATCAATATTATCTGTTGGTGAATTGGGTTGTATGCGTGCCCCCATATAACCTTTACTGCCTATCTTGCTGCCCGGTAGAGGATTAAACACTTTTTGACCTACCCCAACCAATTCTTCATTGCTCATCAACTTTACTACACATGCAATGACATCACTGCTGAGCGCGGGCATTATTTCTTTTATCTTTTCCTCAGGTTGAGTAAGAATGAATTCTTTTAAATAACCTAAGTTCCAATTATCGACTTCAGCATTTTTTATAGTGGTATTTGCAATCAGTTTTGAAAGGCTGTCGCTATGCAAACTATGACCATCAATGTCTGCAATGCGTGTGTTGGTCAATAATAACCTCGCGTTTGCACGTGTGCTGCCCGTCGCTGCTGCAACACCCAGTGCCATATCGCCTTCTTTATATTCATTGGCAGCACCTATTATCTGCCTGTACAAGTTTTGGTCGTACTTTCCGTTTACACGATTGATATAAGAGAGCACATCCTCCGCAGCAGCCGGTGTATCCACTACTACACCCTCCATTTCTTCAACCGGTGCGCCGGATAAACCACAGCTGTTAAAAAGCACTATTGAAGTCCCGATAATGCCGGCCTGTCCAATGAATTTCTTCCTGCTGATCTCTTTCATTATTTAAAAATTCTATATAAAAATACAGTATTACATAAATAGAAATAATAATTATACTTTTCGCACGGTATTTATTTATTATTTAATCCCCTCAATTTAAATCAAATGAGACAGTTAACACTTACTCTGCTGCTTGTTTCTACCCTGTTTTCTTGTAAAAAAGACGAGAATGATACTCCTAACAACAACAATACGGCACCAACACCTTATGTATGCCCCACATGTGTAACCACGCCTGAGGCTAAGGCCGAACATGATGCAGGTAGTGGTGGTGTGTATAAAGGCGTTATTGTGGGCTCATCCGGCACCATCGCCTTATACTTATACAATACCGGCACAGAGGTTAAAGCACTCGTATCCTTCGATGGCAAGAATGCGACATTTACTACGCAATCTCTTTCGTCATGGTCTCCCGGGCAGGCTATAACAAATGCGCTTTTTACAGGTGTTATTGACGGTGTAAATATGTCAGCCTATTTTTCTGTGGACGCAAACGGGCAAAACCCCAAGGTGCAAATGACGATTCCCGGGCATACGGTAACAGTGGCTGTATATAAAGAAACTTCTACATCGTTGATAAAGAACTACGAAGGTACTTTTACAGGTGACGACGCAGGTACATTCAACATGACCCTGAACGGCAACGATTACTCAATTGTTGTTTCCAGCGGTGGTATATTGGAAGGCACTCTTGTGAATGGCGCAATTGACCACCTGACACAAAAAGACCAGGTAGAAGTAAAAGGGACTTTTAGTGGTGATGACGTAAGTGGCACATGGAAAGATACTAAGAGCACAAAACAAGGCACCTGGACCGGCAAACGCACTTTGTAATAACGTATCAAATATATTCATGAAAAGGAGTGCAGTGCACTCCTTTTTTATTGTATAAACATGCACCCTTTATCATGCATATAATATTGCAGTGCCCTCAGTTTGATGAGTATTATCATTTCAGATAATGACCAAAGTCATGTATTATGGCTGGCAGTCTGGGTAACCTTGCAGGTTAACAGATAGTTTTCAGTATGCCTTTTTATCATTCACAGGGTAAGATTCCCGATAAACGACACGTAGTATTCAGAGATGCAGCAGGTAAGCTTTACCAAGAAGAACTGGTGGGCACCCAGGGCTTCGGCAGCTTGTCTTCACTGGTATATCATATACACCCGCCTACATGTGTCAGGCAAAAGGGTAAACCGTATTCGGTAAAGCCGGAAATAGCGATAGACAATAGCCTGAACGCTATGAGCTTTATGGGTTATGATATTGCGCCTGCTGATGATTACCTGGAAAGCAGGAAGACTTTATTGGTCAACAGCAGCATGCATATTGGCCTTGCCGCGCCCAAATCCTCAACACCTTATTTTTTCAAGAATGCGGATGCGGATGAATTACTGTTCATTCATAAGGGTAGCGGTAAACTACACACTATGTTCGGCCAATTGCCATTCAAGTATGGCGACTATATCCTGATACCTCGCGGTACAGTTTACAAAATTGATTTTGACACAGAAGATAATAAGATACTATACATAGAATCATTTGCCCCGGTGTATACACCTAAAAGATACCGTAATGACTTTGGGCAACTGCAAGAACATGCGCCCTTTTGCGAACGTGATATAAAACGCCCGCAAAACCTGGAAACATACGATGAGCAGGGTGAATTTGATATACTGATCAAGAAGAAGGGAATGATATTCCCATACGTGTACCTGTATCATCCATTTGACGTGGTAGGCTGGGATGGATATCATTATCCNNATTATCATCCCGATGCAATACCCGCCCCGTATCATCACAGCAATATTGATTCGGATGAGGTATTGTACTATGTGGATGGCGACTTCATGAGCCGCAACAACATTAAGAAAGGACAGATAACATTACATCCCGGTGGTATACCTCATGGCCCGCACCCCGGTGCTATAGAGCGTAGCATAGGCCAAAAAGAAACACAGGAACTGGCCGTAATGATAGACCCCTTTCAGCCGCTGATGATAACTGAAGAGGCCATGAAAATTGAAGTAAAGGATTATTATAAGTCATGGTTGCCCGAGGAAGCTGACGCTACCGTGTAACCGCTAAAAATACATATTATGGGAACATCTGCATTGAAAGAAGCAAGCAATTACAACTACGGGCTGGAGAAGATTTTCGATAAAGCACAGGATTTTCTCCCTCTTAACGGAACAGACTATGTAGAGCTGTACCNNAGAAACTACGAAAAGAGGAGCGAAGCCCTATTTTCAACCGACAGTTGAGAAGGATGAATCCGGAGAAGTTGTCAGGTCTGGTATCCATACTTATGGTGATACCGTTCACATATTTGTGGAGCGCAAAAACTATAACGGGATTTTCCTGCCTGGTTTTGTGAAGTGGGAATCTGATTATAACCCCGGCACTACAGGCCTGAAGTTTATTGACCATATGGTAGGGAATGTAGAACTGGGTGGTATGAATAAATGGGCTGACTTTTACGCGAATGTAATGGGCTTTGCCAACCTGGTGACTTTCGACGATAAGGATATATCTA
>DINJ01000125.1:0-1496 GCA_002423665.1 Bacteroidetes bacterium UBA5543
AAGACTTCCAACAAATGACTACAATACAGGACTTTTACAATTACGTAATCAACAGGATGGAAGTAGCCAATGCCTGAGAAACCCACATGGGAAGGCCGTTCACGCGGCACCACTTTGGGTTACAGGATATTTGTGTGGCTGCTTAAATATGGCGGCCTTGGGGCTACCTATGCGCTGTTGCCGTTCGTCACACTATATTACAGGCTGTTTGTACCGTCGGCCACACGCCCGTTGATGTACCTGTACACACAACGCCTTCAATACGACAAGAAAAAAGCTTCCNNCAGCAAAAACCTGGTAGTATTTGGCCAGACTATCATTGATAAAATAGCGATACTATCGGGTGCCGGCAGTAAACTCAGCTTTACACATGAAGGAATTGAAAATATAGAGCAACTGGTAAAAGATGGGAAGGGCGGTATATTGCTAAGCGCCCATCTTGGCAACTGGGAAGTAGCGGGCCACTTACTGGATAGAGTCAAAACGGTCATCAATATAGTAATGTATGACGGAGAGGCCGAGCAGATGAAGCAATATATGCAGCAGTTCGAGAACAACCGCTCTTTCAATATTATCTTCATAAAAGAGGATTTGTCACATATATACGAGATATCTGCTGCATTGGCACGCAATGAATTAATATGTCTGCATGGCGACCGCTATCGTCCCGGCAACAGGACGATGAAACACAATTTCCTGGGCGAAGATGCTTTATTCCCGGCTGGCCCTTTTATCTTAGCTTCCAAATTAAAAGCACCTGTTTGCTTTGTTTTTGCTTTTAAAGAAACTAATTTCCATTATCACTTTTATGCATACCCACCGCGCCTTTACGACGGCAGGGGTACACAAGGGATGGAAAGGATGCTGGATGAATATGTAGAAAAACTGAATGAGAAACTGAACCAATACCCCTGGCAGTGGTTTAACTATTACGATTTCTGGAAATGATACCTCAGAACGACATTATAACATATATACCCCAAAGGCCGCCATTTGTCATGGTGGACACTGTACTGCAGGCAGATGCCAAGGTATCAAAAACGGCTTTTGAAATAAAAGACAACAATCTATTTGTTNNAGGCTATCGCTATCAGCAAAACGGTGAACCTGTACCTGTAGGCTTCATAGGCGCATTGAAAAACCTGAAGATATTCGCACTACCCAAAACAGGCGATGTACTGCATACAGAAATAGCTATACTGCACACTGTGCTGAATGTACACGTAGTAGATGCAGCAGTATATGTAGGCGAACAGAAGATGGCCAGTTGCGAACTAAAAATATTTGAACAGGCAACACAGCTATAAGACAGGATACATTGAAGACATTACAACATACTACGGAATTGGAAGTAAAGTTCAGCGAGGCTGACCCGCTGGGCATAGTGTGGCACGGGCATTATATCCGCTACTTTGAGGACGGCCGCGAAGCTTTTGGAGAGGAATACGGGCTCAAATACCTGGACTTCTACAGGAGTAATATCGTGGTACCTATTG
>DINJ01000125.1:1511-4689 GCA_002423665.1 Bacteroidetes bacterium UBA5543
ACGGGCATAAGATACGGCTGGAGACCACTTACGAGGATACCGCCGCTGCCAAACTCCTGTTTCACTACAAAGTATTTGATGCGGCAACTAATGAGCAGGTCGCATCGGGCAGTTCTATGCAGGTGTTTATGCACCGCGATACGCTGGAACTGATGCTGTACCTGCCACAATTCATGACCGACTGGAAAAAGAAATGGCTGGACAAATGACATCTCCTGTTNNGAGCGACAGCCAGTGGGAAACAATTACCAAGATGGTAGACGGCAAGGAATTAACAGCATTCGAAAACCTATGCCTGTATTCAGTTGCTAAGGCATTGGAGAAGGCCCCGCAAATCAATCTTTCTGAAACCGTCCTGGTATTATCGACTACCAAAGGCAATATTGACAGGCTGAATGAGGACGATGACGATAGTACACTGCTGCATAAAAGCTCTCGTGTCATTGCTAAGGAATTACGCATACAGAACATTCCTGTAGTGGTATCTCATGCATGCGTATCGGGTAGTGTAGCATTGTTATATGCACATAGGCTACTTACATCAGGCAGGTACACCAATGCCGTAGTTATCGGCTGCGACCTGTTTACACCCTTCGTACTCAACGGCTTCCTGTCTTTCCAGGCTATAGCAGCCACGCCTTGCAGGCCTTTTGATGCGGAACGTACAGGCATCAACCTGGGCGAAGCGGCCGCTACAATAGTACTGTCCACCAAGAGCAACGGCGCTTCAGCTCAATTGCTGGGTGGCGCTACTTCCAACGATGCCAACCATATATCAGGCCCGTCGCGCACAGGCGAAGAACTGGCGATGGCCATCAGCCGTGCTATGAATGATGCATCCGTACAGGCAAGTGACATCAATATGATTTCCGCGCACGGTACAGCCACTGNNCATACACCTCAGCGGCATGAGCGAAACCCCCCTGCACAGTATGAAAAGCTATACAGGCCATACATTGGGTGCTGCAGGTGTGCTGGAAAGCGCCATGATTGTAGAAGCTATACGCAGGCAGCAGTTAATACCATCAGCTAACTATACAACACACGGTGTATCCGTACCTGTAAATGTGACGACAGCCATGCAGCCTGCTGCAATCAACTATGTATTGAAAACCGCTTCCGGGTTTGGAGGCAGCAATGCAGCTATCGTCTGGGGGAAAGTTTAACCAGCTAAGGCATTCAGCGCTATCCATGCCATAGTACCCACACCTGTTTCCATTGCTTCTTCGTTGATATTGAAGCGCGCATTGTGTACTGATGCAGTAAACTCTTCGTTGTTTTTATTGGTACCAATGCGGAAGAAACAGCCCGGCATATGCTGCGTATAAAAACTAAAGTCTTCGCCCGCCATGCGTATATCCAGTTCTTTTACATTGGCGTCCCCCAGGTAGGCTTTCGCCCAGCTTTCAGCCTGTGCTGTTACAGCCGGGTCGTTATACAACGATGCATGTCCCTGCGGGATGTGTACATTAGCCTTTGCGCCATATGCCTCACAGGTCTTTTCAGTAAACTCTGTAATATATTGATGCGCCTTAGCACGCCATTCTTCATTCATGGTGCGGAAGGTACCCCACAACTCCAGTTTATCAGGTATCACATTGGTGGTAAAGCCCGCCTCTATTTTACCGAAGGTCAGGACCGATGGAATTATCGGGTTGCCCTTGCGGGAAATCACCTGTTGTAATCCTGTTATCACCTGCGCGGCAATAGCTATCGGGTCGACAGCCTGGTGAGGCAATGCAGCGTGGCCGCCTTTGCCCTCAATAGTAATGTAAATCTCGTCGGTACTGGCCATATACTGCCCTGCGCGGAAACCCACTGTGCCACTGGGCAGATGCGGATAAACNNCAGCTATCAGCAGGCTGGCACCGCCCGGTAGCTTTTCCTCACCTTGCTGGAAAATAAGCTTAACCGTACCTTCCCACTCATCTTTCATATCGTTGAGGATACGTGCTACGCCCAGCAGGCAACTGGTATGTACATCGTGCCCGCAGGCATGCATCACACCATCGTTCTGCGATTTATACGGCACATCATTCAACTCTAGTATCGGCAATGCGTCCATATCTGCACGCAGGGCTATGCATTTCTTTGTTGGGTTCTTACCCTCTATCAATCCTACTACGCCTGTACCTGCCACACCTGTCTGATGTTGTATACCCCACTCCGTCAGCTTTTGCGATACGAAAGCGGCAGTATTATGTTCTTCAAAAGACAACTCTGGGTGCGAATGAATGTGGTGGCGTATGGCCTGCACTTCAGGAAAATATTCCGCTGCCTTTTGGCGAATAGTATCAATCATTCTTCAGGGTATTTATTGTCACATAATCGGGCACTATCATACAGGCGCCGTAGATGGAAATCATTTCGCGGTAAAGGTCGCCGGCATCTTCGCGGGTGGCAAAGTCGCCTACCTTCACCCTGTACTGGGGTTGCGTATAAGTCATATATGCTTTGATGCTCGGGTAGCGGCGCATAAAATCTGCCTTGCGGCTGAACGCCACATTCCTGTCTATACCGTAGTATATCTGCACACGGTAGCCACGCATATGCCTGATACCGCCCGACATCTGGCCCCTGTGCCTGTCCACCAGTATAGCCAGGCGGGGGTCTGCATGTATGGCTATATTCTTGTCCCAGGGATTGGCTGTAGCAACAGGCTGGTCTATATTCTCCTCCACTACTATCTGCGCGTTGACGCTTGTACCTGCAACCAGTACAAGTACCACCGTCATCAGTATATAACACAACCTCTTCAACATATATATAAAGTTAACAAGTCCTGCCGACTTAGAAATTTTTAATGATTTCTTCTGCAAACTCGCTTGTTTTTACCTGTGTGGCATCAGTCATCAGTTTGTAGAAGTCCACCGTTACACGCTTGTGCATGATGGCTGTCTGCAAACCGTTTTTGATGCACCTAGCCGCATCGTCCCAACCCATATATTCCAGCATCATCACACCGCTCAGTATCAGCGACGATGGGTTCATCGTATCTGTATTGGCGAAGCGTGGCGCCGTACCATGGGTAGCCTCAAATATCGCGTGGCCCGACATGTAATTGATATTCGCGCCGGGGGCAATACCTATACCGCCCACAGCCGCAGCCAGTGCGTCTGATATATAGTCACCGTTCAGGTTGAGCGTAGCAATTACCGAGTAGTCCTGTGGTGCCAAC
>DINJ01000125.1:4725-8222 GCA_002423665.1 Bacteroidetes bacterium UBA5543
GCCCGTAGTTTCAGGGAAACGTACTTTATCGCCACCACCCAGCTCGGTACGTATGAAGTCCATCAGTTTCTTAGCCTCGGGGCTGCCTTCAGCACATTCTATACCGGCGTATATATCTTCCGTATTCTCGCGGAACACCACCATGTCTACCCTGTCAGGATAGTGTACCGGTGAGGGAACACCTACAAACCAATGTATGGGGCGCAGGCACACGTACAGGTCCAGCTCCTGGCGCAGTGCCACGTTCAGCGAGCGGATACCGCCGCCGATGGGGGTTGTCAACGGCCCTTTTATAGAAACTATATATTCTTTTGCTTTATCAAGGGTATCTGCAGGCAGCCATTCACCGGTTTGGTTGAAGGCTTTGNNGCCAGCATTTCTATCCATTCTATTTTGCGTTTGCCCAGGTAGCAATGTTCTACCGCGGCATCTATTACACGCCTGCTGGCACGCCACACATCGGGGCCTATGCCATCGCCCTCTATAAAGGGTATTATGGGATTGTCAGGTACTAAAAGTTTACCGTTGCTGTCTATAGATATCTTCTGAGGTGTCATATCGTTGTTTTGTAAGTTATTGCCCGCGCGAAATTACTTGAAAAATGGTTAACAGGGTAATTGGGTAAAAGGTTAATTGGGCAAAAGGGTAATAAGTTACCAGGGTAATATGATAATAGGTTAAAAGGTTAGTAGGGTGATACGCGAACGGAACAGCAGCATTTAATGACCATTTTGTTAACCATCTCTGCAAATTGCAACTACCTGGTTTAACCGGAAGCAATACCGTCTCTTCGTAATTAATTGATTCTAAATAAATTGTGGGCGCTTTGTTAACTTTTGTTAACTCTGCATGTATTTGCCGTGGAAAATAACCGAAAGCAAAACGCCCGGCTGTATGCCGGGCGTTTGTGTAGAGTATCGTTTTTATGCTAAGTGGTGGGTGCATGGCTTGGGCTTCTTTTACAATGACAAAGATACGTAATTAGCAATACTTAGTAAAATTAATTTGGCATAANNTGCATAATAACAATACCAACGTAAAAGGAAAGACACATCATTAGCAACAGATTTTAGTGTAGAGTTTGATACCGACTAAAGTAGATGTAATAGTTAACATCTTTTTGGAACACAAGCATGCTTAATCAATCAATTCGAAATCAATCGTTTGCACTTCATGAAATATCAAGGCAATAAAAAAATGTTTTTTGCCCGGTACAAGTTATTTTTTTCGTTGTATTGTTGTGTCAGGTAATATTCTAAAAATGAATACTAAAAAAGAAGAGCGATTTAGGCTAAAGTTATTATGGTTTGAGTTTGAATGTTTTAATCCAGGCAAGAATAGCAAGTCTTTATTGACACGGTTATTGATTTTTTTGCTGGCTCTGGTGGTATTATGGTTGGCTTTCAAAAATTAGATGTAATTATGGCCAATCCGCCTTTAGCGAGTAAATACGGTCTCAGCCATGCAATACGTGGTAGAGGTGTTACGACAATAGTCTTTCCCAATTGGAATAATCAATTTCACCTTTAATAGCCTTTTTTGCAATATCTTTAATTAGATCCTTTACAATTTCCTTACAGATTGAAAAGCTGAACTTTTTCACACGGGCTAGAAATTTGGAAATACTTTTCGCGACAACCCCTTTTGATAAATTCTGATGATTATCTAGAATATCTTTTGCATTNNAGCAACTAACTCGTCAATCCTCTCGGCGTTGTCAGACGTTCTATTCAGTTCTAAAAGCTTTATTGAGCTTTCAAGAAAACTACTAATCTTTAGTTGCGTTTCAAAGTCGTACGAGGTTGCATATGCATCTTCATCTACTAGCTCAAATAATTCATAAAATTCGCCCTCAGATTTTTTAACAAACTTTTCCTCTATTTCCTCATGAGGGTTTTCAATACTTCTGTACGCCTCAAGCATTGATACCCATCTATTAAAATGCTTTTCGATGGCGCCTGCGGCTACATTTAAGTTTCGCTCTTTCGTACTACGTTCACTTTCAGGTCGCATTTGAATGACAAAATGAACTTCTCCGCTTTCGATGCTAGCTGTCTTTATGGTAAAAAACAGATCAGGAAAATCCACGCCCCGATATTGTACGAGATAGTTATCGGTGGATTTTTTCTTAGTGTACAATTCTCCATGTTTGTATAGCCAAGGCTTTACGGCTCTCAAAACTTCTATAGGATATTCAGTCTTTGGTTTCATACTAACACAATTTAAAATACATTTAATTCAGTTTACCAACAACATAGTTAATAAAGGCGCTACAGGTTACCAACATAAATTTAGCATCATTCAAGTCGACTTCTTTATTGCCATCTATCATGGCGTGTCTGATACCACCTTCATCATTAGTGTAACCGTATAGTTTCTTAANNTTCACTCAATGCAGGGTGAAGCTTCCATTTGTTTTCCAATGAATTCAATGCCTGACCTAAAGTAGCTTTGTTATTTCCTGTCAATATTTTACAAAGCGCTTCAACTGAAGATATAGATTCTTTAATCGAGTTTCTAAAATCTGGTTGCGGTTTATTTGAAAGTAGTATCAATGATGTCTTTAAATGTTCATTTACAGGTCTATATTCGTTTTGAGTTGTTGACAAAGCATCTTCTATGTTCTCAATTTCTTCTTTTGAAGTTATTGGTACAAGCTTACCCTCTACAAACCGCCACCCTGCTCTACCTCTTTCAAGCACATAATTTAAGTGTTGGTGATTCCTTTCAAAATCTTTCAACGAGGACAAATGCAATACAAACTCAATAAAGTCAAAACATTCGTACCAAACCCTATCCTTATCAAAAAGATAATTCTTAACCATCTCGAGAAGCAAACTATCATTTAACACTTTGCTTGGCAGATAAAAGGGACCTTCATCAAATNNAAATCCCGCCATAAGTAGACGGCATATTTTAACCTTCTAAATCTTGGTGCATCATTAGGTATATCAAGATAAATCTGATGAAATACGTTAAATATATCAATCTTTAATTCATCATCAATTTGTTCAAGCTGTAAGGACTCTTTTGGTGTTTTGTACCCGTACCTTTCTGAAAAAGTCATCTTTAAATATTTCCAATAAAAATACTCAATCCATTAGAAAATCGTTTAACGTGTTTTCCACAGACTTTAGTAAACACAAACATTTAAGTCATAACTGAAGTACATTAATGAGGTGAGGTAAATAGCATTCTGCACCTAAACCCTGAATGCGGGTCATGAGACCGGATGAATTAACGGACACAGGTGCCCTTCGGGACACCTGCGCCAGAGAGCCTAAAAGGTGATGTTATGACTTAACCCTTTATCACCTCGCTGTTCCACATCTTCCGAAGGGTAATGTGGAACATATAACAGTAAGTTGTTCTGAGAACGGAGACTATTAGCCATAGAAGAGGATTTGAAACATAGACTGTGCCATCTGCAACAGCTCAATGAATACCGTTTACAAAACGGCTTTGTAACGGGTGTTCAAGATGCCGTGCCGAACATC
>DINJ01000157.1:0-328 GCA_002423665.1 Bacteroidetes bacterium UBA5543
GTACCAGTACGGTTACTGTACATGCATACAACAACAGCTGTGGTAGCAAAAGTGGGACAGTAACGGTAAACTTAAGCAATAAGTACGTATACAAGAGCTCAAACATCACACCCGCCAGTATTGCCGGCAATACAATCACATGGAATGTCAATAACCTTTCTGCAACAGCAAAACAGACCATTTATTTATATGCGGATACCGCAACCGGCGCTAATGTACAAATCAATGATACAATTTGTAACACTGCATCTATTTCACCGACGTCAGGGGATGTCTATACTGCAAACAATACTATATCCCGTTGCGACCAAGTGCGGGCCTCGTGGGA
>DINJ01000157.1:438-771 GCA_002423665.1 Bacteroidetes bacterium UBA5543
GAGAACAGGATAAGGCCCGTGTCTGTTAATGATGTAGCTATCAACAACCAGGTAACAGTTTACCCTAACCCCGTAACGGATGTATTGACCATACAAATGGATAACGGCGGATATGATGTTCTGAGATTGCTCAACAGCATGGGACAGGTTGTAGCTCAACAAAGCATTGGCAACAATACGACCACTATCAATATGTCACACCTGTCGACAGGTATATACTACCTGCAACTGACGGGCAAAAACAATACTATCACACAGAAAATAGAGAAACACTAAAATTTCTCTTTAATGGTTAAAAAGTAAAACGCCCCGTTCCCGGGGCGTTTTACTTTT
>DINJ01000157.1:835-1162 GCA_002423665.1 Bacteroidetes bacterium UBA5543
CTACACGTTTTTTCATACCGCCGCTTATCTCGGCAGGATATTTCTTATTTCCCCCCTCCATATTCACACGCGCCAGCACCTCGTCTACACGGCTGTTTTTTTCAGCTTTACCCATGCTGGTGAGCATATCCAGCGGAAAGCGGATATTCTGCGCTACCGTCATACTATCGAACAATGCACCACCCTGGAAGAGCATACCTACCTTCTGGCGCAGTTCCTTCAATTCATCTTCCTCCATGCTGCCCAGGCTTTTTCCTTCATACAGTACTTCTCCCGTATCAGGTTTTATCAGCCCTATCATGCACTTCATAAATACCGTCTTGCCGC
>DINJ01000157.1:1194-17374 GCA_002423665.1 Bacteroidetes bacterium UBA5543
GTTTTTCCTGGCAGCATCTTCGCAGATACACCTTTCAGTACTTCCTTATCGCCAAAACTCTTGTAAACGTCTTTTACTTCTATCATGAGCAGGAATCTCCGCCAAAAATAGCTTTGTATTAAACAATCTCAAAATCTAATTCAGGCCGCCCCGTCCGTACTGTCCGCTGCAACATCGCCGTCATCTTCGTTCCTGAACTTTGCAGCCATCTTCTCTGCCAGCAGGTAATAGGGCTTTCGAGGCAACATGGGGGCTACATTTTTTATCACTTTGTTGATGATACCGGGGACGCATACCACCTCTCCTTTGTCCAATGCCCGGAGTGATGNNTGATACCCGCAACCGATTCTTCCATCTCCTGCCCCTGGTGAAACCCTGTATGTGTAGCACCCGGGCACAGGCTTTGTACTTTTATGCCATAGTTATGGACTTCCATATGCAGGGTTTCCATAAATGTATTGAGGAATGCTTTGGATGCGGAATACATACTGGCGCCCGGTGCGGGAATAAACGCAGCCAAAGACGATACTGTAATGATGCTACCATTTTTTTGTTCAATCATCCCCGGCAACACTGCATGTACCAGTCTTACCGTTGCGGTTACCTGTACATTCAACATGTTCAACAGCTCTGCTTCATCCTGATTGTGAAACGGAGTATGCTCGCTATAACCTGCACAGTTTACCAGCACACCTGCATACGTTGTTTTTTTTATCAATGCGACTACTTCATCTACATGAACATGCGAAGTAAAGTCAGCAATATGGGTTGTTACCTGCACATCATGACTGTGTTGAATTTCTTCCGCTAATTCTCGCAGGCCTTCTTGCCTGTGGGCTATTAATACTAAATCATATCCGCGGGCAGCCAGTTGACGGGCATACTCCTTCCCTATTCCGCCTGAAGCGCCTGTTATGAATGCCTGCTTTCGTTTTATGTATTGCTTCAGTTTCATATTACTATGATGTACAAAGCTAAAGAATGTCTCTTAGTATCAGCAGCAGAGTGACAAAGATCACCCAATCTCGTTTTAGCATTTCTTAACGAATAATAATGGCTAACTTTAGTAGGAACATAATACTACAGAATATGAAATGGGCTTATGTTATACGTTACAAGCTGAAAGCGGCAGCTGTTTTACTGGTTATTATGGCTACTATTCTTGCAGGAAACCTTTATGAAAGGAGAAACTTCAACACGCTGGATAAGAGTATATCTTCTATATACCAGGACAGGCTGATGCCGGCTACATATATATACGAGCTGAGCAACCATATGTACCGCAAACGCCTGCTACAGGAACATTACACTGAATACAACAACGAACAGCTACAAGCTAAAACAATGAAACATGATGCGGCAATCAACAGCATATTGGCGGATTATGAAAAGACCTATCTTACCGAAGAGGAAAGCAGGCACTGGCAAGCGTTAAAAAATGCCCTGTACAACTACCACATACAGTATGATATAGCGCTGGCAAACATAAGAAAAGAAATACCGGGCCTGAACAACCAACAACTGGAATATAACTTTAACCGGGCGATGGCTGAGCTGGATGCACTGAGCAAAATACAGGCGGGTGTTGGCCGTACAATCGAAAAAGATTCTCACGCAATAGTAACCGGTTCCATGCTGCCCGCTTATTTTGAGAACTCTTTGCTCGTTGTATTGGGTATTATCTGTGTTGTATTGTTTTCCGTATCAGACAGCCGCATATTGCAGCAGGCGCAGCGCAGTTCACTTAACTGATAGTTTTTACCAACTACCACCGGCACCACCGCCGCCAAAGCTGCCACCGCCAAAACCACCGAATCCGCCACCGCCGCTGCCAAAACCACCACCCCTGTGATGGCCGCCACCCAGCAGTTGGCCAAGCAGCATACCGGTTGCGATATCCCCCGCGCCGCGGCCGCTAATATATCCGCCGCTGCCGCCACCGCCTTTGCTGATGGCCCATACGATGAGGATGATGCCTAGAATTATAAATATTGTGACGATGGCGGGTACCTTTTTCTTGCCATGATGATAGTCTTCTTCTGCTTTGTATTCTCCCTTGGTAGCAGCAATAATGGCATCAGCAGCTTTATCAAAGCCCTTATAGAAATTACCGTTCTTAAATTCAGGAACTATTTCGTTGCGGATAATGCGCCCGCTGGTGATGTCTGTTAATGCTCCTTCGAGTCCATAACCAGTTGAGATATTTACTTTACGGTCGTCTTTTGATGCGAGTATTACTACTCCATTATCCTTGCCTTTGTGCCCGACACCCCAGCGGTTACCCAATTCTATAGCATACTGCGCCACTTCATACCCCCCCAGATTCTTTATCGTTACAATGGTTATTTGCGTGGAGGAGGTTTTCTNNCCCGCCAGGTCGTTGACCAGCCTTGGAGGATTGGGCTTAGGTGGAAAATCGCTATCGCCTGCGAATGCAAACAATGAACAAAGAATAAAAACTAAAGTACCGAAGTAACGTAACAAATCTGCTCCTTTGATTTTACCAGGTTATTTACCAAATATGATTTCGTCAGGCAACTCATTTCTATGCACTGCGGGGTCGTAAGGAAAATGTTTGGCCAGCGCGTTACCCAGTTCGTTCACACATTCTACAAAGCCTTCTGCCATTTCACCTTTGCGCAAATGCTTCCTGAAAACATGAGCTGCATGTTTCCAGAACTCCGCGCCACCCGCCTGCTCGTATATTTCCTTATCTCCCAGTATGGCAAACTGGTGGTCGGCATGGGCCATATATATCAGCACTGCGTTGCGGCGCTCTGTCTGCGTCATACCCAGTTCTTCAAACACCTCCTTCGCACGGTCCATAGCGTCTACATACCCGCAATGCGGCTCTACATACACCCTGATTTCGCCGGTAGTATTCTGCTCCGCCCGCTGTATGGCTGCCACCACTCGCTCTTGTTCCTCTTTGCTCAGCGGCAGCTTATTTTTGTCAAATAAGCTCATCAGTGTTTCTTTTTAGAATTCAACCTTAGGGGCTTTATCCGCGCCCGCCTCAGCTTCAAACATACCTTTCTTCTGAAAGCCTAACATGCCTGCCAGCACATTGTTGGGGAACTGGCGCACTGATACATTATAGACTTTCACACTTTCGTTAAAGTTCTTGCGCGCTACCGTAATCCTGTTTTCGGTTCCTTCCAGCTGGTCCTGCAATGCCAGGAAGTTCTGGTTAGCTTTCAGTTCAGGATATTGCTCGCTAACAACCATCAGCCTACCCAATGCCTGGCTCAGCTGCCCCTGTGCCTGCTGGAACTGTTGCAGTTTTTCAGGTGTCAGGTCATCGGGGTCTATGCGCATAGATGTAGCCTTGGCACGAGCCTCTATTACTTGAGTTAATGTTGTTTTCTCAAAATCAGCGGCACCTTTTACTGTAGCCACCAGGTTGGGTACCAGGTCGCTGCGGCGCTGGTATTGGTTCTCTACCTCGCCCCATTTGCTTTTTACTTCTTCATCAGCAGCTACCAATGTTTTCTGCAGGTTGCAGGCCTGGCATCCGCCTATCAACAATATTCCTAAAATGACGATTAATACAATAGTACCTTTTTTCATTGAATATCAATTTGTACCAAAAGTAGCAATTCTTTTATTACCAAAAGATAAGGCGTCATGCTACGCGCACGACGCCTTTGTTCAGAAATCAACAAACACNNCTATCTGAAAACATATCTTGCAGACAAGCCGAATAAGTTGTGGTTGAAAAATTCAGGCCCGCCACCTGTAAAGTTGACAGCAGGTTTTATATCCGCACTCAACCCCAAGGGAATATTTTTAAATATATATTCTACACCTCCTATTGCATCTAAGCCAAATATTGGCTGTGCACGGTCATCTATCCATACTTCGTCGCGGTAACGATACCAGCGGCCATTATCCCATACACCACCATGCATACCTCCACCGAATATCAATCTCCACGACGGGTCGGGCAGTGGGATATGCGCTTCCAGCAAACCAACAGCAGTAAAGCTTTCTCCCGGCAGGCTCATAATACCCCCTATATTTAATTGCCCTTCAAAAGCCAGATACCTGCTGAAGTAGGCTTTGCCGGTAAAACCACCACCATCCGGTGTAGCGCGCAGGCCTATTGCACCACTTTGCGCCTGTGCAGCTTCTGTTGAAAATATCATTAATGCCGAACTGAATAATAACATTAGCTTTTTCATATTCTGTGCGTTTTGTTCATCATCAATAACCACCGGCATGACTATTTGGTTCAAAATTCCACGCTCTTATAATTATTTTAACATTATCTGCCGCCTGCCAAAAACAGGCTATAATGATTACTTTTGCGCAAATATTTATGGCAGATATGAATTTTGAGGCCACTTTAGCCTACGCACAGGAGCAGGACCAACTGGACACATTGTATTCTTACCGTACACGTTTTCATTTTCCCCAACATGAGGGAAAAGATGTGGTGTACATGTGCGGCAACTCATTGGGTTTACAACCCAAAAGTGTGGAATACCTGATGCAACAAGAACTGAAGGATTGGGCGAAATATGGCGTAGAGGGGCATTTTGATGCAGCCAATCCCTGGTTCTCCTACCACCATATATTTTCTGAGCGGCTGGCAAAAATCTTCGGCGCGAAAAAAGAAGAGGTAGTTGCCACTAACACACTTACGGTCAACCTGCATCTGCTGATGATATCATTCTACCGCCCCAAGGGGAGCAGGTATAAAATAATGATGGAAGCGGGCGCCTTCCCCAGCGACCAATANNCATTGAAATTGCACCAAAACCGGGCAAACACATCATAGAAGAAGAAGACATACTGAAAGCGATAGAAGATGCGGGCGATAGCCTGGCACTGGTGATGTTCGGTGGTGTTAACTATTATACAGGCCAGTTTTTCAACATGCAGCAAATTACTGAGGCTGCGCATAAGGCTGGTGCATATGCAGGATATGACCTGGCACATGCCGCCGGTAATATTCCCATGCAATTGCACGACTGGGACATTGACTTCGCCTGCTGGTGTTCTTACAAATNNTGGCATATTCGTACACGAAAAACATTACAGCAACCCCGACATATTCAGGCTGGGCGGCTGGTGGGGCAACGACGAAAAAGACCGCTTCAAAATGCGCAAGGGTTTTATTCCTCAGAATAATGCCGGCAGTTGGCAGATGAGTAACGCACCTGTGTTCAACATGGTCGCACACAACGCATCACTTGATATATTCGACAAGGTGGGCATCAAGGCCCTGCGTGAGAAAAGCGAGAAGCTGACGGCTTATACCGAGTTTTTGCTGAAGCAGGTAAAACATCTTTCTTTCGAAATCATCACCCCCAGCGACCCTGCACGCAGGGGTTGCCAGTTATCCATGCTGTTTGCAGAAAAAGGCAGGGAAGTATTTGACGCACTGACCGCCAATGGCGTTATTGCAGACTGGCGTGAGCCTAATGTGATACGCATTGCTCCCGTGCCGCTGTACAATACCTACGAAGATGTGTACCGGTTGTACGAAATCATGCAGGGCGTGAATAATAACGCATCATAAATCATGCTGAGGCAAGCAATACATATTATTCTTGCATCTGCAGTACTGCTATATGGCTGTACTCCCACTGAAGCTGAAAATACCGGCAATACAACAGACTCACTACAAGAAAAAACCTATGTAGNNAACATGGTGATGTATTGCGCGGCAGTCTGTTTTATACAGAACATAAAAACGCCGGCCCTATTCCAATTATCGGCACTATAACCGGTAAAGAGTATCGGATACTCGAGATACAGAAGAGCGGCGAAGTAACAGGAGTATGGCTGCTGACGCCTGACTTTCACGGGGCAGAGGGCACATGGCATTCACCTGATGGAAAGAAAACTTACAATGCTTCGTTGATGCGCACAGACACAGCGGTAGCTATACCTGCTATTACAACAAAAGGGAGCTTATCCGGCAAGTACATTTACAGTTTTGGAGATAATGGCGCAACAGGTAATATGACCGTGTTGCATAACAAAAATTCAGTCACAGTCAGTTTTAATAATGTGACCGCATCGTCTGCATACAACATGGCGATACTGGACGACATAACATTGCCCCTCACCGGCAACAAAGCAATTTATCAGTCAGGTGAATATGGAGCATGCTCTTTCCGCATCAGCTTCTATAACGGCTTCGCGGTTGTAAACTCAAAGGACAACAAAGAAGATTGTGGTTTTGGCGCTAACGCTCATGTGAGCGGCATGTACATCAGGGAATAACCGCCAACGGTATTATGACAGAAACATGACGGGNNTTATCAAAATTTCCCTATATGAAAAACCTGCTATTTTCGTTTATCCTTTGCTTTACAGCGACCATTGTCTTTGCCCAGGCTCAATTCAGCATCACAGTATCCAATCCGCATTTCAACACATGGAAACGCACACAAGGTATAATTACAGACCCGGAAGTTACAGTCACGCCCCAAGGCGCGTATGCACAGGTAGAAATGATTTTTACCATCAATGCCAACAGCTCCCACGGAAATGACAGCCTGGAAGCGGTCATGTTATTTGAATTACCTGATGGGAGTTTCATTCACGACTCCTGGCTCTGGCTGGATGCTAACACCATCATACGGGCGGCTGTTGTTGAAAAGAACCGGGCAATAGCTATCTACGAGGGCATTGTAAAAAGAAGGCGAGACCCATCCCTGCTACTAAAAACAGGTGCCACCACTTACCAGTTGAGTGTTTACCCTATGACGACTACCTACCCGCGCAAAGTAAAAATAACATATCTGGCGCCTAGGAAATGGAATAGTGACTATACGACTATTGACATACCCACTCAAATTTTTTCATCTTCGGCCACGCCGGTGGATGTTCGGTTGATAGTAAAGCACAACAATGAATTTTCTTCGCCATCATTCGTTGAACATGATTATAGTCAATATGTTACAAGTTCATCGCAGGGAGAAGATGTACTCACTTTAACTTCGGCCGCCTACCAGGGCAAAACATTCAACCTGAAATACAATATATCCCCCGGAATCAAGTTATTTACTTACGCTATGAATGCAACTGAAGGTGTATACCAGTTGGTCATACCTCCGGCATCTATGGGCAGCGACAAAAAACTGAATACGGTATTCATCATTGACCATCCGCATGCCGCAAACGCCATGCACACACTTGCTGAAATAAAGAAAATGCTGCAGGGTTCCTTACTTACCAATTACAGCAATACTGATTCCTTCAACATCTTCTATCGTCAAAACGGGAATATAGTCAAGGCTTTCCCTTCGTGGCAACAAACAGACATTTCGTCCGTCAACCAGGCGATAAACAATATACCGGTAACAACGACATCTAACACCAGCCTCTACCCTGACTTAATAAAAGACGCATTAACCTTCTGCGCAACAAAACCCGGACCTGACGCACAGGTTGTATTAATAAGTAACAACACAGATTACACTACTAACCAGTCGATAGTGGACACTATGTACAATCAACTGAAGGCGGCTTTGGGTGGTAAGTTCCTGAACAAAGTGCATGTAATAAATTACAGCACATATAAAACTACAATAAGCGGCGCGCCCCACAATGCTAACGACATCTGGTATAACAAACTCACACTTGGTTCAGGTGGCACACTGCACAGGTTCCTGGCGGGTCAATATATATATATCAATGGCACATACAAGTACGTGTATGGCCTGAATGTACCCGCGCTATTAGAAATGATTGCGGACAACTCGGGTACTACCACTTCATCATACGCCGTTAACGTTGGTGTAAATAACGGGTTTACTTATTCCACATACAATCTGCATACAGTTGACAGGCTGAACATGGCGCGTCCATACATAGAAACCGGCATGTTTAGGGGCAATATACCTAACGGTACAACAGTTGAGTTGCAGGCCCTGGTGGGCGGTCAGTTCATGTATATGAAAGACACGATAAATACGGTTCATTCCGGCAATGACAATTATCCCTCTGCCTGGTCATACCATTTTATCAATAACCTTATAGGACAAAACAACACTGCATATATCCAGGAAATTATAGACAGCAGCATCAGTAAAAGAGTATTATGCGAGTATACTGCATTTTTGGCTGTTGAAACAGGTGACACCATCAGCACTAACATAAACAGTAATCCATATGTATGGGGAAATGTTGTTGCCCTGAATGATAAAGACAATGCTATTAACCTCTTCCCCAACCCTTTCCATAACAAACTGACCATCGACCTGCCTGCGGGTGCGGAACTGGTAGACATATTCGATATAACAGGCAGGAAAGTTTTCAGCCGGATAATACACAAGCGAGAAACGGTCCTGGTGTGGAACGGCGCTGACAATTCCGGTAACGAATTGCCGCCCGGGGTATATACAATAATAGCAAGCACCGGCACAGACCGATACTCAGGAAAAGTCATAAAACAATAACCACTCATCCTTTACCAACAACAGCACCCGGCTTCTCTGGCCGGGTGTTTGTTATATATATACCTGTAATTCTTAACTTTAGCCTCCTTTTTTGATACATGGCTATATATTATTCCATCAGCGATTTGCCCGAATTTCTTAATCCCGCTATTACTATCGGTACATTCGACGGGGTACACCGGGGGCACAGGGTTATTTTGAAAAAAGTAAGCGAACACGCCAAAGCTATTGGCGGAGAAAGTATTTTGCTGACGTTTGAACCGCATCCTCGCAAACTGATTTTCCCCGACCAGCCTATACATATACTTACCCCGCTGGATAAGAAACTGCAACTGGTATTGGATGCAGGTATACAACACGTGGTAGTAGTGCCATTCACCAAAGAATTTGCCGAACTCAGCGCGGAAGAGTATATATCCGATTTCCTGGTAAAAACATTTCACCCCGGGGCTATCATTATCGGTTACGACCACCACTTTGGCCACGATCGCAAAGGGAATATTAACCTGCTCAAACAGGTGCATGCCGGTTATGGATTTGACGTAGTAGAAATACCTGAACAACTGATAGATGATGCCGCTGTCAGTTCTACCAAGATACGCAACGCCATAGCGGCAGGGCAAGTAGAAGAGGCTGCGCAGATGCTGGGCAGAAGTTATACGCTGGCTGGCCGGGTGCAGAAAGGAGCACAACTGGGCAGGCGCATCGGCTATCCTACCGCCAATATCATGCCCGCACACAACGAGCAATTAATACCGGCAAATGGTGTGTATGCGATAAATGTACGGTACAATGGACAAGTGTATAATGCAATGCTGAATATTGGTTACCGCCCTACGGTCAGCACCGAGCACACCCTACATATCGAAGCGCATATATTCGATTTTTCGGCCGATGTGTATGGGGAAGAAATGGGAATAGTATTTGTAGCCCGGCTACGCGATGAGCAGAAGTTCGGGTCCCTGGACGATTTGAAAGCACAATTGAAAAAAGACGAAATCGCCGCTAAAGAGACATTGGGAGCTTAACTTAACGCAATTTCCATTTNNACCAATCATTTCCTTCAGCAATTCCCGGTCATCGGTATTACTGTCCACACCCACTGCTTTGGTGCTGTATTTACCTATCAGTAACAGGCAGGCTTCTATCCTGTGCGATGAATATTTTTGAGCGGTAGCTATTATCTGCCTGGCCCTGCCGGGGAAAGTACCTAATGCTGCTGCGGCATCTTTTTCAGGTTTACCTGCCAGAAAACAGCCCTGGTATAACTTGGAAAAATGGCTGTAAAAAGAACCTATAAGCAATGGCATGGGTGAAGACTTAGGATTGGCGATGAAATAAGCCAGCATCCTGTACATCTTATCCTTATCGCCGTTAGTAAGTGTTTCAGGAAATTCAAACACGTTATACTCCCGGCTGATGCCGATGTACTTCTGTATCATTTCAGCTGTCAGTGCCGGTTCTTCAGGCACATTAATACGCACCTTGGCTATTTCGTTGGCTATCTTTTGCAGGTCGTTACCCAGGAAGGTTGCTAATATCTGCGATTCGCGCTCCCCTACGGCAAAGCCTGTTTCCTTACCATATGCCTGTATCCAGGCCGGTACCTGTTCATCCTTTATTTTATCTGAGGTAAAATAGTGTCCCTTTTCTTTAGCTACCTTCACCAGTTTACCCCTGCCATCTACTTTTTTGAAACGGTGTTCAATCAGGAATACGGTGGTAGGTGCGGGATTTTCTATATATCCAACCAGTTCATTCAACGAGCGCATTTGTGCTGCGTCTTTCAAGATTACTACCTGCCGCTCAGCAAACATTGGGAAACGCCTGCACGCGTTTACTACATCAGCCCATTCTACATCTTTGCCATATAGCACCATCAGGTTAAAATCGCGCTCATGAGGTTGCAGTATCTTGTCTTCAAAATACTCCGTAAGCATATCAATGTAAAATGGCTCCTCACCGTCTACCAGGTACACAGGTGCGAATTCCCTCTTCTCAAGCGACTGGATAATTTTCTTAAAATCTGCTACCATGATTACTCATCCACAAATACAGTTTCAAAATCAGGCAATTCGCCTTTCAGCTTCAGGTACACCCTGGCCGATGTAGCTACATCCTGCAGGCAATACCGGGCTATTCGCGGCAGATCGTTTTGATTATAATACACATCAGCCACCATACTCCCGTCTATATCATCTTTGGGCGAAGGTATGCCTAATACCTCTGCCAGCAATGCCAGCGATGTATAGTTTTTATAGTCCCCGAATTTCCACATCTCCAGCGTATCTATATGTGGGTTTTCCCAGGGCTTTTTGCCACCCAGGTTCATTACCGGTGGCAGCGGCACACCGTTTATCAGCATACGCCGACATAAAAAGGGAATATCAAACTCTTTAATATTATGCCCGCAAAAAACCATTTGTGAATTATAGGCCATAAACCTGCTGACTACATCAGCAAATTCTGCCAGTAACTTCTTCTCGTCATCCAGCGCTATTGTCTTCAACCTCATACGCCAGTGCCCGTCTGTATGGTGCAGGCTGCCAAAACCAATACACACCACTTTAGCAAATTCTGAAAACACCCCCGCCCTGTCGGCGAATAGCTCAGGATAAGATGCGTCTGTATCACCGTCACGCTTCAGGAATTTACTTTTCTTCTCCCATTCCAGTTGCATGCGTTCTGACAATGAACCGTATTCCCGAACAACAGGCACGGTTTCTATATCCATAAACATGATATGCTGGTGATGCTGCATGGCTGTAAAACGTTAAAATTTCTGTTTGTAATGATACATATTTTTTCCGCACAATAACAATTATGGTCTATCCTGTGTTAATCTATTTGCATCATGCCTGAAAAAGAGTATTTTTCTAGTACGTTTGTAAACAAATCAGACTATTTATATGAGCCAGGAATTGAATCAACCCGCTCAAAGCGAGCAGCAATCTCAACAACCTCAGCAGCCTAAACGCGACAACACCAAAATATATTGGGCGATAATCGCATTGCTGCTCATATCCAACATTTACTTCATCGTAACTAAAAATAAAGTAACCGAACAGCGTGACCAGGTACAGGCTGAATTCAATTTCTCAGACTCTTCCCGCAAAGCAGTTGAGGCTGACTATAACGCAGCGCTTGTGCGCCTTGACGACCTGGTGTCGAAAAATAATGACATGCAAAATCTTTTGGGCGATAAAGACGGTGAGATAGCTAAACTCCGCAGCCAGATTGATGCAATCATCAAAAATAAAAATGCCACCGCTGCCGAACTGGGCAAAGCCAAAAGGCTCATCGGCATGCTGAACAGCAAAGTGCAAACATATGAAGAACGCATTGCCGTGCTGGAAAGCGACAATGAGCGCCTGGGCGTTGAGAAGGACATGCTGGTAGAAGAACGCGATGCCCTGGATGCAGAAAGAGAACAACTGGCAAAACTCGGCTCCATACTGCATGTGTCCAACATCCGCATGATGCCTATAGATATAAAAAGAGGTGGTAAAAAAGTAAGCGAAACCCAAAGGGCTAAGCGCGTTGATGTAATGCGTATTCTGTTTGACATTGACGAAAACAGGATTAAGGAAACAAGCGTCACAGAGTTCTTCCTGCGTATTACCGGGCCTGAAGGTACTGTACTCAGCAATGCGGCTTATGGTTCAGGTGTTACAACACTCGACGATGGCTCTTCTATCAACTATACTTTATCCAAACTGATAGAGGTGCAGAAAAACACCAAAATAAGTGACGTAGTTGTGGACTGGAACCAGGACAGTGATTACAAGACAGGCGACTACAGGATAGAGATTTACCAGGGCGGATTTAAAGTAGGCGCCGGCAACGTGACTCTGAGGTAACGAACTGGTTATCACATGGTAATATGGAGGGGATGAAATGGACTTAACAATATGATAATGTGCCTTTCCTTCACAGTTCACACTTGCTGTCATAATATTGCGTCGGATTTCAGAGCTTTATATGGATTTTCTTGGGAAAATATTGGTAGTAGATGACGAACCGGATATAGTCGAATTTATCAGCTACAACCTGAAAAGTAAGGGCTACCAGACAGCCACAGCAGCCGACGGCCTTGAGGCTATAAGAAAAGCCAAAGAGTTTAAACCGGACCTCATACTGCTGGATGTGATGATGCCTAACAAAGACGGCATGCAAACATTACGCGAATTGAGACAGATACCGGAATTTGAGAGTATTGCTATCATATTCCTGACAGCGCTCAGCGATGAAAAATCGGAAATAGAGGGCCTAAACCTTGGAGCGGATGATTATATAGCCAAGCCTATCAAACCTGAGCTNNCAAAACCTGACGAGGACAAAGAACAGAAACTCACCTTTGGCGATCTCGAAATCAACAAAACTAAATTCACAGTTACTTACCAGGGCAGGGAAATTTTACTGGCTAAAAAGGAGTTTGAACTGCTACTGCTTCTTGCATCTAAACCCGGCCGCGTATTCCTGCGCAACGAGATACTGCAAAGGGTATGGGGTACTGATGTAATAGTAGGCGACCGCACAATAGACGTGCATATACGTAAGATACGCCAGAAGATAGGCATCGACCTGATAACAACCGTAAAAGGCGTAGGTTATAAATTTGAAATGGTGTAGTTTTAATTAACTATGTCATTTCTCGATACCAAAAACGCCTCCCCCAGGCTTTTATCTACCATTACAGCGTTGATTATTTCAACAGTGAATGCAGTAATGAGTTTATTCCTGGCGTGGGGTATGTGGCATATTCCGCTCATCGTTTTCGCAGTCACTTTTATTATCATCTACTGGATATACAATTATACCCTGCAGCACTTTATATACAGGAAGATCAAGCTGATATACAAATTCATATACCAGACCAAAGCCACCAAAAAAGAGGAGTTTTTTTACGAAAACATATTGCCGCAAAAGTCGCTGGAAGAGGTAAATATGGACGTGCAGAAATGGGCGATGCAAAAGCGAGATAAAATAGAAATGCTGCGCGCCAATGAGCAGTTTCGCAAAGAGTTTCTCATGAACCTGGCACACGAACTGCGTACTCCCATCTTTGCCATACAAGGCTATGTAGATACACTGGCGGGAGGGGCTATTCCCGACGACAACGTGAACATGAAGTTCCTGAACAATGCCGCAAAAGGCATAGACAGGCTGGTGAACCTGGTAGACGACCTGGACGAAATCTCAAAACTTGAATCGGGACGTATTCCTATTATACAGGAGTCGTTTGTGATACAGGACCTGATAAAAGATGTGTATGAGGAAATGGTAATGCGCGCCCAGGACAAAGGCATTGAATTGCAACTGAAAAAAGGCACCGAACGCGCCCTGACTGTATATGCTGATAAACCGAAAATAAGGCAGGTATTGACCAACCTGGTAGAAAACGCTATTAAATATGGCAATGAAGGCGGAGATATTACATGCGGTTGCTACGAAATGGACGACAAAAACATCTATATAGAAGTTTCAGACAATGGCCCGGGTATCGCCGAAGAACATCTGCCACGCATATTTGAGCGTTTTTATCGTGCCGATCGCAGCCGCAGCAGGCATATTGGCGGTACAGGCCTGGGCCTCGCCATTGTAAAGCATATTGTGGAGGCACACGGGCAAACAGTTACAGTACGCAGCAAACTGGGTGTTGGCTCGNNCAAAGAATAGGCGTTACTATTGGGTTATATACATTAATTACATATCTTCGTCTTACTACATAAGCGAGAGAGAAATGCACCCTAAAATACTTGAACTGTTTGGCAGCCGTATATATGGTGCCGAGTTTCTGAAACTATATGAAGACATGGCCAATACCTATACAGGCGACTGTATAGAACAACTGTATACGGAGGCCGCCAACAGAGAAACCCCGCTTTCCTTCAGCGAAATCAGCACACAGGTAGCCGCTTTCAACAACGAACTCATCAACCGTGCTACATGGATACGTGAGGACTATAAGGAAAACAAAGGCTATTCGTCTCCCAAGCTGACACGTGGCTGCAAAAAGATTATCAGCCGGTGCGTAAAAGAATACCTGCGCGCCGTACAATTGACTAACCGCACCACCGCATATCAACCGGCATAAAAAAAGAAGCTACCTACGAAAGGTAGCTTGATACATACATATAGAGGAAAGAGAAGACGAAGTTGATTGTTTCCTTTGGTGTAAAGCCTTAGTAATNNTCTTGTTGTTAAGTGTACTAACAAAGTTCTTTCATTGAGCCCAACTATGCTAACTGAGTTAGCAACCCAGAATCCACAATTTCCAGCATTTCTCTTCCACACTATATTTTACTGTTTTTCAATTAGTTATCATCATATTTAACCATCGGTACGCAATAACTCACAAAATCATACACCAACCCTATATTTCAACTGAACACTTTAACATACCTACACACTAACTTAATTATCAATCATTTAAATAAGAACGTAGGCATGATTAGTCAATACAGTTATCCACATCAACTAACATACTATCCACAAACCTGCCATATATAGCATTCATGCAAATACTTATAAATAGCGCTCCCTGATGATGTTTACATGATGCAGTGGATGGCCTGCGATTATGTATGCCAGGGACCTGGCGGTAAAGGCCGTTTCATCAGAATTTTGAGCTGTTAATAAACTCTGTTCTTCAGTCATATTAACCAGCAAGTGGATGGTTGCTTTTCTCACAGCGTTAAATTCGTCCAGTATGTCCTCTATCGTTCTGTCAGCGTATGGTGCTGTCTCCGCATACAGGTTCTCATCCATACTGCATAAAATTGTAGCTGCATCTCCCCTGGCTGCTACCAGTGCGCGGTAGCACATTACCCTTTCAGTGTCCGTTATGTGCATCAATACTTGTTTAACACTCCACTTGCCCGGGGCATAACGGTAGTTGTATTTTTCCGCAGGCAAGCCCGTAAAGAATGTAGCCAGTTCTAGTGCCTGTTGCCGCAATACGCTAATGATATCCCCTTCGGGCACCAAATCGATATAACGTTGAAAGTATGACCTGTATTCACCAGGTAATGGCCGTTGCATAGTTGAATAGTTTTGTATAAAGGTACAGTTGACCAATGATACAGCTCATCATTACTTTAAAATTTGTCCTGTATCTTAACAACTGTTTAGTTGCAAATTTGTTAGCCTAGTATGAAGTATCTAACAGCATTATCTATTGTTTTACTTTTTAACGCTTGCAGCAATATGAAAGAATTGGAAACTGTGGCAAAAGTAGATGTACAACGCTACATGGGCAGGTGGTATGAGATTGCATCATTCCCGCAATCTTTTCAGAAAGGGTGCAAATGTACTGTGGCTGAGTATAAACTGATGGATAACGGCAAGGTGCAGGTGACCAACAGCTGCAATGTAGAAGGAAAAAAGAAAGTAGTCAAAGGCAAGGCATGGATAACTGACAAGCAGACCAATGCAAAACTTAAAGTGTCATTCTTCTGGCCCTTTAGTGGCAAATACTGGATAATAGACCTTGCGGATGATTATAGCTATGCCGTTGTGGGACATCCCAATCGCAAATACCTTTGGATACTTAGTCGCACGCCACAGATGGATAAACAACTATACCCACAAATACTTGACCGAGCACATGCGAAAGGTTTTGACATAACCCAATTGCAAGTAACAACCCAGGCGGGTTGCGACTAATTATCACATCAAATCTTTCTAAATGCGGAGCCAATATCCTATACCATCTGCGTCTTAAACTCGCTGGTAAAGTGGAACTCTATATCGGGGTTGTT
>DINJ01000239.1:0-1812 GCA_002423665.1 Bacteroidetes bacterium UBA5543
TTTGGAATAAAATAAACAGGCTACCCAGCCCCAACACAGCCAGGCCGGCAACGCCCATACCCATAACTGCACCACCTGTGAAAGAAACATTGAGTGCTTTGCTAAGGCTGGTGCGGGCTGCGTGCGCTGTACGCACGTTGGCCTTGGTTGCTATACGCATACCAATAAAACCTGCTATAGCACTGAAGCAAGCGCCTATAATGAATGCCACTGCAATGATCCAGCTTGAATTATCGTTTTGGCTACCCATAATAGCCAGCAGGATGGCGGCGATAATTACGAAATAGGTCATTATTTTGTATTCCGCTTTAAGGAATGCCATTGCGCCCTCTGCTATGTGTTTGGCAATCTCTTTCATGCGGTCAGTACCTGCATCCTGTTTACTTACCCATGAACTTTTTATCACGGTAAACAACAGTGCTAACAGTCCGAACACCGGAACCAGGTAAAACATTTCCATATATATATTATGTTATTTAAATTAAGGCTGCAAATATAGCAGTTCGGTCATTAAAAACATAGGTTTTATTATAGACCCGCAGCCGTTAGCATATTAATCACAATTAGTTTATGGCTAAATAATATCTAATCTATTATCTTTAACCGCGTTAATACACAGATTAAATAATATTGGCAACCCAGGACTACAGAAAAATATCTGATGAGGAACTGGTGTCCCGCTACGCTGAGCGTAACGAACACCAGGCTTTTGCCGCTTTATTCGAGCGGTATTCCCACCTGGTATATGGCGTGTGCCTGAAGTACCTGAATGATACCGATGGGGCTAAAGACGCCACACAGCAGATATTCATCAAACTGCTGGAAGACCTGAAGAAATTCTCTATAACACATTTTAAAGCATGGTTATATAAGGTGGCGCGTAACCATTGTTATATGCTGCTGCGCAAGGAAGAACCGGTTATTTCGGCAGAAAACCTGGCTGATGATATGGAATTTGAGGATGAGTGGCATCAAAAGATAAAAGAAGAGCATTTTTTGAATGAATTGGAGACAGCCATACAGGAACTGAGTAAAGAACAGCGGGTATGTATAAGGTATTTCTACCTGCAAAAGATGAGCTATGCCGAAGTAGCGCGGCAGGCTAACTACGACCTGAACACAGTAAAGAGCGCGATACAAAACGGAAAAAGAAACCTGAAAATAAGATTGGCCGGACTGCTGGAGGAAAAGTCATGAGTAAAGAGCAACTGAAACATATCTTCGAAGACAGCGCATGCCTGACCCCCAGGCAGGTGAAGGGCTACGTGACAGGTAAGATGGTACACGAAGAAGCCCATGCTGTAGAAGTACACCTGCTCAGCTGCCCTTTTTGCAAAGATGCTGTAGAAGGTATGACAGAGCAAAAGGCCAAGGGTGCGGTGGCCACCATGGAGAGGTTGGATGCCGGTTTCATAGCTAAACACTTCGGCATAACAACGCAGGAAATAACAGCCACTAAAAACACACCCCCTGTTCTCAAGGCGGGCTCTTATACTTCCTCGCCTGAAAAAGAAAAACCAAAGACTGTACGGNNAGCCTGCTGGCTATGGTAGCGGTATTGTGGTTTATGAGGGATAATATTTTTCCGCAAGACAATGGCCAATTAGCGCAGCAAGTAACGATACCTGAAAAACAGGAAGAGCCGGTAATAGCCTACACGCCTGCAGTTGACAGCAGTGCTTCGTCGCAGCATACAGACAGTATGCTGATGGCAGGCGAAACTACAGTAGATGAAATGGTAGCAGCGGTACCGCAGCCGATCGAAGATATTTCTAAAGCGCTGAAAACAGATGCTGCATTAAAAGATGCAGC
>DINJ01000239.1:1837-5824 GCA_002423665.1 Bacteroidetes bacterium UBA5543
AGGTGCCACTAAAAAGACGAAAGAAGAAATAAAGGCCACGCCTACTGTAGCGAGGCCGTCATCTGCTGACGCAATGCCCCGCATGGATAATAGCTATACCGGACCGGAGCCACCAAAAGTAGCTTCAGCCCATCCAGTAGATAAGGAAGATGCGAGGGAAGACGTAGCTGCGGTAAAGAAAAATGTTGAACCTGCGCGTACTGGTTTAGAAAAAGCTGACGACCTGTTTAATAAAGGCAAATATCGCCGGGCGCTGAAGATGTACCAGGATGAGATGGGTGATACCCGCTCCAACAGGAGAGATGCCGCTACCTATATGGCTGCCCGTTGCCATATAGAACTGGGCGAAAAAATGCAGGCGCGTACCTTACTCAACAGCCTGGTGAATGAAAACTCAGTAAAGAAGTCTCAAGCGCAGCAAANNTTGTACGCGCTCTGTCACGCAATTGTAATAATGCGCCCGCTTTCCCGATTTTGACCTTCGTTTTCCCGATTTGTAAAGGAAGTTGTAAATCCATGACATTACATTTGCAGCATAATCTTGCTTGCTCCCGCCTGAATACATACTAAATAGTATGTAACAAAATATTAAAAAATATTGCGGTAATACGGTATTTACCATGCTGTTGACAAAGTTTGCATATCCATCTCGCAGTTGCACCCAAACGTTCCAATACCTGTTATTGATGGTTGGTATAGGTGTTCATCATTATCGCAAAACTTGTGGTGTGCCTGCCGTTTGGCACAATGATAGCGGCAGCCGGCAGGGAGCAAGATTGCCGGCCTATGCTATCGCCAATGCGGCAGGCTATCACCAATTTTTACATCTTCTTACAGTAAAATTTAAATAGCAAAATATAGTGAAAATGAAAAAACAAGTACTATCCATGTTGATGCTGGCTGCAGCAGCTACAACCACACAAGCGCAAACCGTTGTAACAGACAGCGTGATGCTGGGCGTAGGTTATGCTAACCAGGTATGGTACAGCCTGGCCAATGATGAGCAGGGCAGCGCAGCGAAAAACAACTGGGACCTGGCATTCGACGTGGTGAATGTAACATCGTCCATCCATATCAATTCAGCATCAGGCGTTATGCTGTGGAACTACCCTAAAGGTGATAAAACAGCGTGGGCGAGTGTGGATACCAACGGGCTGAGTGCATGGAACCCCCGTTATAATACAGATACGTCGTGGGCGGTAGGTGCCATGGGTGCCTATGCAGATCCAGGCAACTGGCTGGACNNACCGGTGATTCTATTTATATCATTAAGCTGGTAAGCGGCGATTATAAGAAGCTCTACATAGAAAAGCTGAGCGGCGGTACTTTCTACTTCAAGTTTGCCAACCTGGACGGCAGCAGCGAAAAGTCTGAGCAGTTAAGCAAATCGCAATTTACAGATAAGAACCTGGGGTACTATTCGATTGTAAATGAAGCTGCTGTGAACAGGGAGCCTAACGCTGATAAATGGGACCTTGTGTTTACACAATACACCGCATTTATTCCTATCCCATATACTATAACGGGTGTATTGCAGAACAGGGGCGTGTCTGTAGCGAAAGCTGCTAATATCCCTAACAAGACATCTTACAACGGCTGGCAGGCACACACTTTTATGTCAGAGATCAATACCATAGGCTGGGACTGGAAAACGCACGTGGGCATGGGTGTTTACTCTGTGCAGGACTCATTGGTATTCTTCGTAGGCATAGACAAGCAGGCCGGCACTGAAATATGGAAGCTGATATTTACAGGTTTTGAAGCGGCCGACGGCAAGTTTGTTTTTGACAAGCAAAAGCTGGTAGCAGCAAGTGTGAGCAATGTGGAGGGTAAGACTGCTACTATGGCGCTGTACCCTAACCCCGCCAACGGTAGCAATGTACAGGTGGTGTATAACCTGCAAGCCAACAGCAAAATAGCTATGCTGCAGGTAACAGACCTGGCAGGCAGGACAGTATATGCGCAATCATNNCTACAGATGCAGGCCGTGTACAGCAGAAGCTGGTGGTGAACTAATATTTCAGGCGTCTTATTTGATATGCCCCACGTACAAAACGCGTGGGGCATTTTTTTAACATTAGCTTCGGCGGTCTTAACAGTCCTTCAACATTAGCCTGCTTAATTTTGTACTGTTGATTATTAAATATGTGCCGATGATGGGAAAAGTTACTTCAGTAAGCAGTGCGAGGCAGGTAAAAGAGGGGTGGCAGTTGCTGCGCAACCGGAAGACTTTGTGGTGTATGCTGCGCGAGTCGTGGAGAGGCAATTACAAGATGTCATTTCTTACCAGTGCTATTATGGTGCTGGGTATTTTATACGTGGTCATTCCCGTGGATTTTGACTGGGTACCCTTTGTAGGATGGATAGATGATGGATTGGTTATCTTCTTCATTATTAAACGATTGCAGAAAGAGACTATGCGCTTCAACCGCCATAAGGCAATGGAGCGCCGCAGGGAGTGCTGATGCGTGCCTGATAAATTTCATTTGTTATAATGACTAAGCTCATGCAACAGGGCAATAGTTCTGCATTACTTTACTACATCTTATAACTAAAACTTTTGAGCTATGCAGGTAGTAAAGAAAACAGTTGTGCGCCAAGGCTCGTCTGCCGTTTACGGAATGGGCTTTATTGGCGCGCTTATTTATTTTATACAACACGCCACCGGCTTCTGGATGGGTGTGCTGGGTGTACTCAAAGCCATGGTATGGCCCGCCTTATTGGTGTACGAGTGCCTGGACTATCTCAATAAATAAGAATCATTAAGGCTTCTCGTGTATCGTACGGTTGTTGAGCGGCTGCACGGGGCGGTAATTGTGGTTGTACAACCTCATGAAATCAGATATCTGCGCTGCTGACAGGAAAAGTGGTTCTTTCATTACAAACCAGTTGAGTCCCATAGCGCAGGGTGGGGTAGTAAGCGAACCTATGTAGTTGTAATATCCCTGCATGGCTGGCAGTACTTCTTTTACATTGATAGTCACAGTTCTCTGCTCTTCTTTATTTTCTTCATTGGGTATACTGTTCCATACACGTTCTATCATGCTGTTGGCGGTACCCTCTTTTATCATTAATCCTACTACAAGCAGTGCGCCATCGTCGGCGGCGTGTACCAGGTGCATTTCCATAGGTGCGTGCGAACCGTTGATGGTATGCTCGCTCAAAGCGTGAAAGTGGAACTGCTTTAACTGGTAAGTTTTGTCCTTGTAAGATACTGTGTTGGCGGCCGCGTATGTATTGGTGTTTACCTGTATGGTATGGCCGTTGTCAACAATAGATATAGGGAAGCTGCTGTAGCTGAACTGCAATGCGGGCAGGTTGGCGTCTTTCGCGGTAGCTGAGGTGTTGATGTCAATAGGCGATTGTACTACGCCTGCACAGTTGCCGCTGATTCCGCCCCAGCTCTCGGGGTGTTCGTAGCCCCAGTGTTCGGCCACTTTCGACACCTCGGGTATTACGTTTTCCTTTTCCTTGATACAGTTTTGCATCAACAGAATGGTTGGCAACGCCAGGTACAGCAGGTAGTGTTTCTTGCTCATATAGCAGTGAATTATCCATTAAAGATAGTGTAAGATTTTGGTTAACCCCAACCCCTGAATCAAGTTCAGGGCAGGCTCCTAAAGGGGCTATACGCGCGAGCAGACCCCTATCCCGATAGCTATCGGGACCTCGGAGGGGGACTTTTTTAGAAAGTGTTGCCAAAAGGTTGCCGGAATTTTGGTTTTAATACAGATAGCTATCTGGATGGAACAATTATTCTCTCCGGCGCGAGTGCCCCACCCCCGTCACTATCGTGACACCCCCGCCAGCGGGGGACAGTGTTTTGTTCCATTTTGATGCCTGAATTTTGGGTTTTAGGCATTTTGGAACAATTCCTACGTGAGTTAACCACCCCTGATTGGCGCAAGCCCTAAAGGCTTACGCCAATTGACCCCTCCTAAAAACAGGAGGGGAGCTTTTTATTATTTTGTTCCAAAATGATGCCTG
>DINJ01000130.1:0-17742 GCA_002423665.1 Bacteroidetes bacterium UBA5543
CGTCACCAGTAACGTTGAACAGGCGGCCATATATCTGGTCGCCAACGGGCATTGCTATCGCTTTACCGGTATCCGTTACCTCCATACCACGCACCAGGCCTTCCGAGCTGTCCATCGCTACGCAACGTACGCTGTCTTCACCCAGGTGCTGTTGTACTTCCAATACCAGTGTTTCACCGGTTTCACGCTTGATTTCCAATGCGTTATAAATATCCGGCAGCTTGTTGTCACCGCTAAAGTACACGTCAACTACAGGACCAATGATNNAAGGCACAGCAGTCGTATCTTCTATTATCACCTTATCCCCGTAAAATTTTGGCTGTTTATTAAATACCAGGTCCAGCAGCATTTTTACCCGCGCCAGTTTTTCGCGTATCATCACTTTTACTTGCAGGTGCTGCGGCGGGTCTTGTGCATTGTAGGCTATGGCGTTAATGCTCTTGCGGTTGGCTATAAATAACGCCCGCTCGTTGTGAAACCGTTGTGATATAACAATGATACTGCCAGCCTCGAATACTGCACTGCTGCGTAATATGCTGTCAAGGGTGCGAAAGCCGGCATAGTCCAGTATGATCTTGCCGGGGGGTATGCCTGCCGCTTCCAGGTCTTTTTTCATCGTCCATGGCTCATTGTAGTTTTCTTTCCTGTTGTCTCCGCTTACCAGTATAAAATCTATCTTGCCCGCGTTGTACAATGCCACTGCTGCCTCTATGCGGTATTTATAATACAGGTTCACCCGGCCGCCTGCTACATATTTGGATGTGCCCAGCAGCAGCCCTACTTTTCTATGCTCTATAGTTTGTATATCGTTATACAACTGCTTCTTTACCGAGTAGGTCACGTACATATCTACCGATACTACGAATATCACCAGNNATTACAGATAGCTATTATTCAATCCTGAAGTTAATAGGTAATGTATAATAGGCCCTGATATATCTGTTTTGGCGCCTGGCGGGTTGCCATTTGGGCAATTGCTTTACTACTCTCAATGCTTCAGCATTAAATTCAGCATAACTGCCCTGGACAATACGAACATTTGTTATGGTGCCATCTAAATCAACAACAATACCTACTACAACACTGTATTGACCATACAATTCAGCCTCCAGGGCTTCGCGTGGCATCCTTATGTTCTCCCCAAGAAACTTGTTTACGTTATATCCGGGTTCAGGGATACGCAATGCCGTGTCGCAGTTTTTAGTACCAATACCACTCTCGTCATAGCACTCAAAATTTATCAGCCTGCCAGAGTCATATGTCGCTGTCAGGCTTGGTTTTCCGTTACGATGGTAGTAGGTCCATATACTGTCTTTTAAATGTCCTTTAGCATACCTTGTATAAGAGGAGATAGTGCTGTCTTCATAGTATTCTATATGAAATCCTTCACCGGTACCCGCCATATCGTATTCGCCATAGGCCATCAGCCTGCCTGTTTCATCCCAATGAAAAGATTTGTGGTAAGGGAATCCTGTCGACTTGAACCTGGTTGAATCTAACAGCGTGCCATCTACTCCGTAACGCCGCCAAAGGCCCACTTTTACACCTTTGTGAAACCTGCCTGTTTGCGCAACTGCACCATTATAATGATAATAGAAAAAATCACCATCTTCTATGGTCATGCTATCATCAAGGAACATACCTTCCATCTGCAGTACATCGGCATGACGATAATAGTCCTGCACATGCCAGGTGCCTTCTGTGGTTTGGCGGGCCCTGCGGTAAAATACATAAGGCTTTTTTTTGTGGTCTACTTTCTCCCACCTGTAATCATAGTATTCAATAATACTATCGGTATACTGGGCTACACAGTTGTGGTCAATAGAAAATAAAAGGGCCAGGATAATCAGTATTTGCTTCACTTAAATGAGTTTTTGGGGATGGTAAAATTATTGATTTTACCGATGCAGTTAATACCCCTTTATGAAATAGGCGGTAGCGCCCCCGATGCCACTATCATCCAATCTTTATTAGCATATCCTTTGGCTATCCACTCATCCATTTGCCGGGCTATCGCCTCGGTAGCCGGAATAGTTTTGCCGCCTCGTGCTGCTTCCTGTATCATCAGGCGGGCGTCCTTACGCGCCATTTGCAACTCCCACGATGGATGGTCGAAGTTGTTTTTCAATACACGGTGCAGCCTGGCTGGTGTAGATGCGCCGGGGTTCCATGCATCAAACAACGTGGCAATATCCTGTCCTGTTACTCCTACCGCACTGCCTAGTGAGAGCATGTCGGATATACCTCCTGTCAACGCCAGCAGAAACAGGTTGCCTATCAGTTTCACACCCGCTGCCTTGCCAGTGGTATCCCCATAGTTCAGCACCTGCCCCGTCATGGTTTCCAGCCAGGGCATCACCTGTTGCGCTACAGCATGGTCGCCCGATATCAGCATATAGCCCGTACTGTCCAGCGCATTAGCAGGACCCATAAACACCGGTACATGCACATAGGTATAACCCTTAGCTTTCAATTGTTCCGTACGTTTTATAGCACCTTCTACAGTAGTAGTGGTATGGTCAATGATTATTGTGCCGGGAGTTAATCCCTGTTCAGCATTTGCTAATACCTCCTCTACCGCAGCATCGTCCGATACTACTATGTGTACACGGCTCATGCCTTTCACAGCCTCAGCGGGACTGTCTGCCACTACAGCGCCGTATTGTTCCAGTGTTTTTGCCTTCTCGATAGTACGGTTCCATACCCGCACTTGTTCACCTTTTGCCAGTAATGCCCTGGTGAAATTTCCGCCTAATAACCCTGTCCCTAAAAATGCTATCATGTTTTATGTTTTGCAGTGTTTTGTTGATTGTTTGAGTGCTGCTTAAACNNATTATCTTTTGAAAATCAATGTTTTGTAATTTTTACAAGTATATAAGTATAATCTGATAATTATTGGCAGAATATTTGATAGGCATAAATATATTGCTTTTGTTATGATGTATAAATATGTATTAATATTTTTAGAATAAAGGAGTATGCCGAAAATCCTGTAAAGAGTAGGCTGGAATAAAAATTAACCATATGTCTAAAAAAACGTTTGCCTTCGCAAGTAGTACAGTGTTATTTATTATAGCGTTGTGCCTCCTTTCTGCTTGTAGAGAAAAAGAAAATAAAATTCCTGAGCAAAATAAAAGTTACGATATATCGGATTTCAAAATATTGGACTCTGATACTGGTAATGAAGATTCAGTAAGTACTCCACAACCTTATTTTTATTGGAAGATGTCATCCGACGTCCCGGATGGTACATATGCTGTTTTACGAATCGCTAAAATGTACAATGGTGAAACAGAAGAAGATGCGCTTTCAAAAAGGGGTAAGGACATTGCAATAGATGCGGAAAAATATAAACAACATAATGGTGTATACAGGCTTCCATATGATAACAGGCTGGAAATTGACAACCACTATGCCGTTAGCTTTACTGTANNCTGTACATCTGCCTGCAAGCTTATTAAGAAGTAGGTTAGGCAAAGTATATGTCTTTAGTGGTGCCAATCCTAAGGCTTACTTTAAGAGTTTGCTTGCTGTGGGACAAGTGTTTAACGGCGATCCTATAAAAAGAATTCGGCTTGGATTTGAGTGGGCTAGTCAGCCTAACTGGCATGATGCCGCTGAAGTAAAGTGCAAAATAGTTAAGGCAGATTGGACTACAACTGGCTCCACACAATCAGATTTGCAGCAGCTCACTAATGCATCATGGAGACTTTCACAGGTTAATGCGGCAACCGGCAGTGATATTATTTTAGATTGGCCACCATCTTCTCAATTACCACCATATTCATATGCTATAGAGACGTTTCCCGAAACGCATGCTTCAGGAGGAAATATAGCTTTAATGGTACCATTTAATCAATATCCATTAGTATTACCATACGGCGAAGTGTACATATACGCTTTGCAATATGAAAACAATAATACTCCTGTGTCTATATATACTGTAGCCACCAGATACTTGGAAGTGTATTGATAGGATTTCATCAAAACAGTATTTTTACATAGAAAGGGCTAATAGCAGCCCTTTCTATGTATTTTATCCCTCTTTGTTAAATAAAGCTGTAGAGGTCTTTCCTCCTAATAACCCTGTACCTAAAAATGCGATCATGTCAGTTCTCTTTAATTACTCCGAAAATACAAATTTTTAATTTTTAAAATACATATTTTTTACGTAATTTTATGCTTGGTGAAATGCTCTTTGAAATTCAGATTGTCGAAAATTTTTTATACGGAGACAAGGAATCAAAATGCTCGCCCGGATGAAGCCTTGCCGGCATGAATTTTTCGTGCTGGCAATCGGACGGGGAACAAAACGCGGGAGAAATTTTGTTCCAAAAATTGTAAAACCAAAATGCCGGCATCAATTCGGAACATTTTACAACCTTCTACGGAATTCACGAAACGATAACGTTGCTGTTTTATATATGAATTGACATGTAAATCAGCAGATTGTAAAGGCAATCCGTACATATTGTTTTTTGCTATTCCTTCAGGCAAAAAAAAGATTTATATTCAGGTATTGTTTAACCAAATGTAAATACCGGATGAAGCAGACTACACGCGAACTGCTGGTAACTACAAAGGTGGCAGAAAGCTGGCAACAAAACTTCGACAGTCATGTAGATGGTTTGATGTCCTTAGTCAGTAAGGTGGATAATGAAGCGCATGTGGAAAGTGTGACCGAGCTGCTGGATGTTTACCACAACAAGGTTGAAGACCATGCGGAGCAGCAACCGCAGAAGAAGCATGTCAACAGTGGGCGCCCTTTTGAGTTTACCGTATTCAGAAACTAAAACAGGGCTTATAAGAAATATCTACATTCTTTCTTTTACTGTCTTATATCTCGCTTTCAGGCTAAGGCTGAATGTTTAGTTAAGGTTTTGAGAAAAACCTTGCATTGTTGTGAAATAAGCAGCAACAGGCTTAGTTTTGAGCTTTTACAATCTGAATAATAACCGGCATATAGCATGAAGAGACTGGCAATTCTGGGTAGTACGGGTTCCATAGGCACGCAGGCCCTTGAGGTGGTAGCCGCACACCCCGAATTATTTGAGGTAGAGATATTGAGCGCGCACAGCAATGCCGCTTTGGTGATAGAACAGGCTAAAAAATTTCGTCCTAATGCAGTAGTGATAACTGACGAGAACAAATATGCCGAGGTAAAGGAAGCACTGAACCTGTACCCTGTAAAGGTATTCTCAGGCAGGAAAGCACTGGAAGACGTAGTGCAATGGGATACGGTGGATATGGTGCNNTTTGTAGGTTTTGCCGGATTGTCTTCAACACTCGCTGCTATAGATGCCGGTAAGCCCATAGCCCTTGCCAATAAAGAAACACTGGTGGTAGCCGGCGAACTGGTGATGCAGAAAGCAGCCGAAAAGAACGTACCCATCATACCCGTTGACAGCGAACACTCTGCCATATTTCAATGCCTGGTAGGGGAACACCCCGATGCTGTAGAGAAAATAATACTCACAGCCTCAGGCGGGCCATTTATAGGCCGCAAACCCAATTACCTGGTGAATGTAAAGGCGAGCCACGCCCTGCAACACCCCAACTGGGCCATGGGCGCCAAAATAACCATAGACAGTGCCACGTTGATGAACAAAGGGTTGGAGATGATAGAGGCTAAATGGTTGTTTGGCCTGGCCAACGAGCAGGTGGAGGTGGTGATACACCCCCAGTCAATCATCCATTCATTCGTGCAGTTCAAAGACAGCTCGGTAAAAGCCCAGCTGGGCCTGCCCGATATGAAGCTGCCGATACAGTACGCACTGGGTTTTCCGCGCAGGTTGCACAACGATTTCAAGCGCCTGAACTTCAAAGAATACAGTAAACTCACATTTGAAGAGCCTGATTATAAAACTTTCCGTAATCTTGCAATCGCTAAAGATGCCATGTTTAAGGGCGGAAATGTGCCTTGCGTGATGAATGCGGCCAACGAAGTGGCTGTTCAGGCATTCCTCAACAACAGGGTGAGCTTCATTGAAATGAGCGATATTATTGAAGAAACCATCGCTAAAATAGACTTCATTGAGCACCCCATGTTAGATGAATATGAACACAGTNNCAGTGACAGTGAAGCAAGGGTACATGCTGCCGATATGGTAAAGAAAAGCCAACTGGCGTCATAAAATAATTTTAAGAAGACATGCAACTGAATACAGTACTACTTTTGTCAGGCGGGGCCACACAGGCACTGCAATTGCTGGCAGCCCTTTCATTGTTGATATTACTGCACGAGTTCGGGCATTTCTTTTTCGCCCGCTTGTTCAAAACAAGGGTGGAGAAGTTTTACCTGTTTTTCGATTTCATGTTCCCTTTCCCCAACCTGCTCAACTTCGCACTGTTCAAAAAGAAGAAAGGGGATACTGAATACGGTTTAGGTTGGTTCCCCTTGGGTGGATATGTGAAGATAGCCGGTATGGTGGATGAAAGCATGGATAAAGAAGCCATGAAGGCTCCTCCCCAGCCTTGGGAGTATCGCTCCAAGAAAGCCTACCAGCGCCTGTTTATCATGCTGGGCGGTATTATTATGAATATATTGACCGCAATGGCCATCTATGCTTTCATTTTTGGCGCTTGGGGAGAAGAGTACCTGCCTACGGAGAATGCTAAATACGGTATAGCTGCTGATAGTGTAGCTGAAAGTATAGGTCTGCGCGACGGGGATATGATTACTTCTGTATCAGGTAAAAAAGTAGAACGCTTTAGCCGTATACCGTTTGAAATCATATTTGCTGAACAAAAAAGCATACAGGTATTGCGCGATGGCCTGCCCGTAAATGTAGATATACCCAGCGGTACCATTACCAAGATTATTAAAAAGCAAAAACAGAGCTTTATTACTCCACGTATGCCCGTGGTAGTAGAAAAGGTGAGTGAGAAAAGTGAAGCTGAGAAGATGGGTTTTAAAGCCGGCGACAGTATTATAGCCTTTAATGGACAGGCTGTACAATTCTTCGATGAGTTTGAAGAAATGAAAAGGAGCCATGCCGGTCAGGCAGTTGCTATCACCGTAGTGCGCGATAATAATGAGGTTACCCTCAACGGAAATATTCCTGATAATAAGATACTGGGCTTTATGCCGCAGTCAACAAGCTTCTTCGAAACAAAAGTGATTAAGTATGGCTTCTTCGAGGCCATTGGCAAGGGCTTTACTTTCACTTTCGAACAGGTAGGCAACTACTGGAGCCAGTTGAAATTACTGTTTACCTCGCCTGAAGTAAAGGTGAATGAAAGCCTGGGCGGGCTGGTAACATTCGGCAAGTTATTCGATCCCGTGTTCGACTGGCAGAGTTTCCNNCGAACTTATATCGGGTAAGAAGGTAAGCGACAAGGTAATGGAAACAGCCACTACGGTAGGCCTGGTACTGTTGCTGGGGCTGATGTTGTACGCAAACGGGTTGGACATCTTCCGCCTGTTCCAGAACTAAGGTTTCAAAGCCCGTAGATTTCCTTTGCAGCTTTAAAGGTATTGCAGTGTGCGGTAACTATGTGCCTGATGTCGGGCGAATAGCCTCCGCCCATAGCCACGGCAACAGGTATGCCCCTCATATAGCATTCTGTAAACACTGCTTCATCTCTGTGCAGGCAGTCGCGTATGCTCAGTTTCATCTTGCCAAACTTGTCCGTTTCCAGTACATCAACGCCTGACAGGTAAAAGGCTATATCGGGCTTAAAGTTGTCCAATAGTGCAGGGAGTTCTTTATTCAGAATATTAATGTATTCATTACCGCTGATGCCGTCAGGCAGTCCTATATCCAGGTCACTGGTTTCCTTCCGGAACGGGTAGTTGTGCGCGCCATGCATACTAAAGGTGAAGACCTTGTCATTATTACTGAATAAAGCTGCTGTGCCGTTGCCCTGGTGTACGTCCAGGTCGATAATAATAGCCCGACTTGCTAATTTATGATGCAGCAGGTAGTTGGCTGCTATGGCAAAATCATTCAGCAGGCAAAAGCCCTCGCCCCTGTCGGCAAATGCATGGTGCGTGCCACCCGCCACATTCAGCGATACGCCATATTGCAAAGCTTTCAGAGCACAGTCAATGCTACCTTGCATGATAGTGATTTCCCTGTTTACCAGTTCCTGTGACAAGGGGAAACCTATTGCCCTCATTTCCCTGTCAGTCAGCTGCAGGGCCCGCATCCTCTGCCAGTAGTTTGTGTTATGCGTCAGCAGTATCGTCTCTTCTGTTGCCGGCTGCGGTGCGAAAATATGCTCATGTATTATAACGCCTTCGTGCAGCAATTGCTGAGGTATCAGTTCATACTTCAGCATCGGGAAACGGTGGCCCTCAGGCAAAGGGTGTGCGTATATGTCGTCGTATGCTATGGTAAACATGAGCTGCTAATTTAACAAGTTGCATCCGTTATTATTTCGTAATTTTGCATTAGTTCTTTGAAAAAATACTTACCGGGGCCGACTGGTTTTGACAGCATAGGGCAGGTTAAGTAAGCATGTCGTGCGTTGTGTAATTAGCACGTAAATCTGAATACCCGAACTTTTAAATGGCGAATCTAATTACGCCATGGCTGCCTAATCAGAGATTAGCGTAACCATTTTGGCCGCAGACGGGCTTTTGCCTGTTGACGCTCCTGCCGCCTAACTCATCCTTCAACAGGATAGTCATTTGTAGCTGCGTACAAACGATGAAACTAAAGCAGATAAGATAGTCCTGGTTCGCCCGGTTCCTAAGGCTATACGAAAATCAATTCCGGGATAAACATGTAGAAAGCTTATCGGGCATATGTTTGGACGCGGGTTCGAATCCCGCCGGCTCCACTTTATATTACCTGATGCGGTAATTAAAAAGCTTTTGCACAGCTACTTTAATATAGTAGCGTGCACGTTCCTTTGTTACGAATATGAGGGAAAACACGTAATAGTATAAAGAAGTTCCTTTCCTGTATCGCATTATTTCCAGTTCGTGGTTAATCATGGTCTTTAATAGTTTTAGCTGCTTTGCAGGCTCAGTACTGGCATTGGCTATATGTATCAACCGCACATCAGACAGAAAATAAGATTTATACCCTGCACAGGCCAGTTGATAACACCAGAGCTGATCTTCACCATACATAAAGAAGCGTTCGTCCAGTTGTTTATCGGGGAGTGCGTTTAAAGCCTCTCTTCTGAACATAAAAAAAGCACCCGATACCCAATCACAGTTGGTGTCAAAATCTCCTTTGAAATATTGGTTGAGCATGAGTTTAGCACGCCTACGGTAGGGGATAAGCAATAATAGCGGCCTAAATAAGTCGAGCAGCTCATTCCTAATACTGCGGAAGGCGCGTGCATTGTGCTGGTACTTACCATCGTTGTATGTAAGGTGTGCGCTTACAACACCAATATCGTTGCCTGCATTTTGCAGGAACGTTGCAGCCTTGCTGATGCAATCATCATGCAGTAGCGTGTCTGAGTTCAGCAAAAGGATTATATCGCCCGATGAATGAGCTATGCCAAGGTTATTGCCTTGTGCAAAACCACCATTCACAGGGTTTTTTACAAGTTTGATGTCGGGAAATTGAACTAGAAAATCATCAGGGCTATCTATAGTTGATGCATTATCAACCAATACAATTTCGTAAGCCACATCTTTAGTGAATGACTGCACAGTCCTGATGCAGTCGCAGGTTAGTTGAAAAGTATTGTAGTTGATGATAATGACAGATACCACTTGGACTAATTATTATGCAAGTATAATCACTTTGAGTTGTTATGTAAACGTTTGATGTGACCTCACACAAATATCGTTACAGTAAAAAAGCCCCACATAGGGGCTTTTTTGTTTATGAGTTATTTACCAGTGAGTCGCTCACCGATGGTATATCACCAACAGGAGGTGCTGTATCTTCGTAAGGACGTTGGCCTATCAGGCGCTCCATATCGTCTTTGAACAGCACTTCTTTTTTCAGCAGTTCTTCAGCTATCGCTTTTACCGAGTCAATTCTTTCCGTCAGTAATGCTTTAGTCCTTTGGTAGGCCTCATCTATCAGTTTGCGCACTTCCTCGTCAATGATCTTGCCTGTTTCCTCAGAGTATGGCTTTGAAAACTGGCCATCGTTCTGAGGGTCGTAGAATGATATATTGCCCAGTACCGGGTTCATACCATACATGCTCACCATAGCGTAGGCCATGCGCGTTACGTGTTGCAGGTCGCTGAGTGCGCCGGTAGATATTTTACCGAACACTATTTCCTCTACTGCACGTCCGCCCAATGTCATACACATATCGTCCATCAGGTGGTCGGTATTGCGTATATACATTTCTTTAGGCAGGTACTGCGCATAACCAAGTGCTGCCACCCCGCGTGGTACGATAGTCACTTTTACCAATGGGTGCGCATGCTCCAGGAACCATCCTGATACAGCGTGCCCTGCTTCGTGGTAGGCTATCACCTTCTTCTCTTCGGGTAGTATGATTTTGTTCTTCTTCTCCAGGCCACCTATCACACGGTCAATCGCATCGTTGAAGTCGTCCATATCCACCTCTGTCTTGCCTTTACGGGCAGCTATCAGGGCGGCTTCGTTACATATATTGGCTATATCAGCGCCGGCGAAACCGGGGGTTTGTACTGCCAGCTTATGGATATCCAGGTTTTTAGATTTTTTGATGGGCTTCAGGTGCACATCAAATATCTTTTCACGTCCCTTCACATCGGGTACATCTATTGATATCTGCCTGTCGAAACGGCCGGGGCGCAGCAGGGCGGTATCCAGTACATCGAGCCTGTTGGTGGCCGCCAGTACTATAATGCCGGTATCACCACTGAAACCATCCATTTCTACCAGCAACTGGTTAAGCGTGTTCTCACGCTCATCGTTGCTCATTACCACGTTTTTGCCACGTGCACGGCCTATTGCGTCTATCTCGTCAATGAACACGATACAAGGGGCTTTCTCACGGGCCTGCTTGAACAGGTCGCGTACACGGCTGGCACCCACACCTACAAACAACTCTACGAAGTCGGAACCTGACATAGAGAAGAAAGGTACCTGTGCTTCACCGGCCACGGCTTTTGCCAGCAGGGTTTTACCCGTACCGGGAGGGCCAACCAATAAAGCTCCCTTAGGTATTTTACCACCCAGTGCGGTATATTTTTTGGGGTTTTTCAGGAAATCCACGATTTCCATCACCTCTACCTTAGCTTCATCAAGTCCGGCTACATCATTGAATGTGATGTTGACGCGTGTGCCTTTTTCAAACAATTGCGCTTTGGATTTGCCAATGTTGAAAATACCACCGGCTCCACCACCACCACCGGCTCCGCCTCCCATCTTGCGCATGATGAAGAACCACATCGCAATCAGGAATATCACTGGTAGCAGGAATGAACCCAGTATGTCATTCAGGAAGCTGCCCCTGTTCTCGTATATCACACGTACACGTTCGCTTTCAGGCAGTTCCGACTGGGCCTCTTTCAGGTTGTCTTCAAACTGCTCTACGCTGCCGATTGTAAATTTAGCTACGGGCGAAGTGCTTTTGTTAGAGGCGAAAGGCATTTTGTCTTCAGGGTTTTTCTGCGTTTGCGTGCCCTCTTTTACAAAAACCTCAACTTCGCTTTTGTTCACCACTACCAGTTTCTCTACGTGTCCCTTATCCAGGTATTTCTGCCTGAATTCCTGGAAACTCATCTGTTCTCCGCCGCCGCCCATGCTGCCGCTGAAGAAGTTCAGCCCTATCAGCAACAGTATCATGATGCCGTATATCCAATAGATATTGAATTTCGGCCCTTTGCGTTGGGGTTTGTTATCTTTTCCCGGTCCTTGTCCGGGTTTGGGTTTGTTATCTTCCATTTGTCTTTCTAAAGTACGTTATATTCTGCTTTGACAGCTCTTTTTAATCGTTGTGTTCCACCCTGCCTGCATCGCCCCATAGGCTCTCCAGGTTATAAAATTTGCGATGTTCCTCCTGGAAGATATGTACTACTACGTTTACATAATCCACCAGTGTCCATTTATCGCCTCTTTCTACATGGTAAGGGGTTTCGTCACATTCCTCTTTCACTACTTTTTCCACGTTGTCAGCTATGGCTTTGAGTTGTATATGCGACTGTGCCTCGCAAAGGATAAAAAAGTCCGCCACGGCTTCATCTATCTTTTTAAGATCAAGCGAAACGATATTTTCAGCTTTCTTATCTTTTACGGCTTTCAGTATAGACTTAAATAGCTTGCTATTCCTGGTCAGGCCTTCCGCAGATTTCTTTCTTCCCTGAAGGACGGTAATAATTTTCTCCAAATTAAGGTTAATCTATTATGTTTGGCAATATCTTTACAGTCAAAATTAAACAAACTTTGGCAGTAAAGTTACAAGCACTGTTAAACGCTCCTGTTATAGAGCTGGATACCATTGATAGCACCAATAACTATGCCATGCGCCTGATTGATGCCGATACGGCACAACCCGGCCTGACAATAGTGACTGATATGCAGACTGCGGGTAAAGGGCAGAGGGGTAAAATATGGGTGGATACGCCCAATGAGAGCCTGCTGATGAGCATGATAATGAAACCCCAGTACGACTTAGACCATCAATTCGCCTTTATAGTAACGGTTTCGCTGGCGATAGCCGATTATATGCAGGAGCTGAATGAAAACTGGGATGTACGTATTAAATGGCCCAATGATATTATAATCAATGACAAAAAGGCAGGGGGCATGCTCATCGAGAATGTGTTGCGGGGCAACCAATGGGCTTACTCAGTTGTGGGGTTAGGTATGAACGTTTTGCAACGTGAAATGCCGGCAGATATTCCTTTTTCCACGTCTTTGCGCATAGAGTCAGATAAGCAATATGTGATATTTGACCTCGTGTCAGGTATCAGGGAACGTATATTCACCTACCTGGACATCTTGCCTGAACCTAACCGTATGCTGAGGCTATACAACGATATATTATTCAAAAAAGATACAACTCAGCGGTTCAAAATAGGCAACGATGAATTTACAGCCACCATTACCGGGGTGACATACAACGGCTTGCTGCAACTGAAACTGGATAATGGCAGCACCATCAACTACAGCTTCGGCGCTATTGAGTGGATATGCGGGTAATGCCATCACAGCTTCATTATTTTTCATAGTTTAGGGCCGTGATGAACCTTTTCAGTAAAGAACATCGTATAACATGGGCACATATTGCTATACTGCTGGTAGCCGTGTTGGCTGCTTATAGCAAGATATTTGGCGCAGGGTTCATGTCCTGGGATGATATTGACTATGTATTCAATACCCCGCATATCACTGCATTCACTTCAGAACATTTTCAAAACTGGTGGACGGAATATTACATAGCCAACTATCAACCCCTGCCTATGATGAGTTACGCCATGGACTACGCTATTGGCGGTAACGAACCATTTATTTATCACTTCACCAATATTGTATGGCATATACTGGATGTGGTATTGCTGTATGCCTGCATGCGACGCATGCAGCATTGCGTGTATGTGGCTTTGTTTGTGGCCTTGTTATTCGCTCTTCATCCTGTGCAGACAGAGAGTGTATCGTGGATAGCGGCCAGGAACAAGGTAATGAACGGTTTTTTCTTCCTGTCGGCCATGTATATCTACATCGGCTACGTACTGCACCATAAGAACAGTAAACTGATATGGGTATATCTCTGTGCGATTGCGGCTTATCTGTGTAAACTTACAGCCGTTACCCTGCCCTTTGCCCTGCTGGCAGTGGATATATGGATGCACCGCCCGTTGAAAGATAAAAAGGTATGGCTGGAAAAATTACCATTAGTATTGCTGGCCATACCCGTAGGTGTTATCAACCTGCAGGCACAGGCTGAAGTATCTTTCCTGAATACCCATACTGAATTTAACTTCCTGCACACTATTGTTTTTGCTGGTTATGCCTATGTGCAGTATATCATCAACTTGCTGGTNNCGGTACATATCATATATACGATAATTGCAGCCGCTATTATCGCTTTAGGATTTATCGCCTGGCGCCGGCAATGGTATGCTGTTGCAGGTGGTATATTGTTTTATACGGTTAACATCGCTATCGTGCTGCAGTTTGTACAGTTTGGCGAGGTGCTGATGGCTGACCGTTACCTGTACCTGGCCTGTATCGGTATCTGGTACCCGATAGTTTATCATGTCTATCACTATTTCTCACAAAATCAGTACAGGAAAACAGTTACGGGTATTATCACCCTTTCGGTTATTTGTATTCTTTATGGCGCTGCTACATTCGCCCGCAACGATATATGGTTGTCTGAGCTCAACTTCTGGAAGTCTGTTACAGATAAGTTTCCGGAGTCGTCAGTAGCACAAAGCAGCCTGGGCGGGGTGTATATGAAAGATGGTGACAATGCGGAGGCGATGCGTCATATTGACGAAGCTATCAGGCTGGACGGCACTAATTACAAAGCCTGGTATAACAAAGGAGTATTACTGTTGCGCACTGGCAATAAACAAGAAGCGCTCATTGCGTTAAACAGGACCATCAGCCTGAAAGATTATGACAAAGCATTGTTCACCCGTGCATTGCTGTATCAGCAATCGGGTAATTGTGCCGCAGCATTGCAGGATGTGGAAAAGGTGTTAAGCAGTGAGCCCGGGAATGCACGTGCACACTACATTAAGGCGGATTGTATAGAGCAGCAAGGCAACCTTAATAATGCATTGGCAGAATATACAAAGGCGATAGAACTGGAACCCGCAGAACCATTGTTCTTCCTGCGCAGGGGGCTGGTGTTGGCGCAGCAAAGCAAAAACAGGGAAGCTATTCGCCATATGAGCAGTGCTATACAGATAAGGCCTGAATATGCGGAGGCATGGTACTGGAGGGGTATGATAAAATACCGCAATGGTGAGATGCCCTGCGATGACCTGAACCAGGCACGTAACCTGGACCTGCCTGAAGCCACGGACGCTTTGTTAGAAATCTGCAACGCTCATTAGTATAGTCAATCCTAACAGGAACTCATGACTTACAACTCACGACTTTAGTTAATACATTTCTGCCCAGTTCCTGATGAGTTGAAGCCCATCAGTTGTGCCCACACTTTCGGGATGAAACTGTATACCTGTGCAGGGAAATTGTTCATGCGCAATAGCCATAACAACATTGTCGTCTTCAGAACCGGCCAATACTTTCAACCCTGTATCCTGCAAACCCTCTATAGCCAGGGAATGATAACGCATAACTGTGCAGGGTGAAGGGATATTGCTGAATAGTGGGTGGTTGTTGTGAATGATATCACTGGNNGTGCATAGGGTAGGGTATCTGCACCAGTTCTCCACCAAAGAACATGCCGATAGCCTGGTGCCCGAGGCATACGCCCAGTATAGGTATTTTATTATGGAAGTACTTGATGGTCTCCATGGTAATGCCGGCCTGCAAAGGTGTTTCTGGGCCGGGGGATATAATTAACCTTTCGGGACTGAGTGCGGCTAACTGCTCAATAGTCAACTCGTCATTACGATACACTGTGCATTCCGTACCCGGGGGGCAAGTTTGCAGCAGGTAGTGGTACAGTATGTAAGTGAACGAATCGTAATTGTCAAGGAGTATCCACATGCTGTATGTAGGCGTTGATATTGTTAAAGAACATTTCCAGGTCGGCGAATACTTCTTTGCTCATGGGCCATAACAGGCCTACTTGTTCCGCCACCCACGGCGCTAATACTACTGTATAAGGATATGTATATGATTTAGCTACCTGCTCTGCCGGCAGCAGTTTAGCGGCATCACCCAGCCACAGGAAAGTACTGATGACCATAAGGCTCACAAAAGTGTAAAACATCCCTCCCAGTAGTTTGTTCAACCAGCCCATCCATACAGCTTCCAGCGTGGCTTCTACAGCTTTTGCCAGCAGGCGGACTAATATGACAACGCCTACAAAGAGTATAAGATAACTGAGCAGTTGCGCCCAACCTGAAGTGACAATGCCTTTCTCAAAAAGATAAGAAGCCAGCAACTCTGATAGCTTAAGAGCGGCTATAATACCCAGGATAAATGCTACGACAGAAAACAGGGCTACAATGACACCTTTCATGTAGCCCTTTATGAAATATAAAATAACAAGCGCTATGGTGATTATGTCAATAACCATACGCGGACATTATGCCAGCAGGCGCTTAACGGTTTCAGATATGCTTTTGCCATCGGCTTTACCGGCCAGTTGTTTCGACGCTACACCCATCACTTTACCCATGTCAGCAGGTGAAGATGCGCCTACCTGTGCGATAATGTCTTTCAATGCGGCGTCCAGTTCGTCTTGTGTAAAAGGCTTGGGCAGAAAACGCTCAATGATAGACAGTTCTTCCTGTTCTTTGGCAGCCAGGTCTTCCCTGTTTTGCTGTTGAAATATATCTAAAGAATCGCGGCGTTGCTTGGCGAGTTTTTGCAGCATTTTCAGTTCATCCGCTTCAGTCATTTCAGTGCCGCTGCCACTGGTTTTTTCCAGTAGTATGGCCGACTTGATAGCACGGAGTGTACGCAGCTCAGCCTCATTTTTAGCTTTCATTGCTGTTTTTATTTCCTCCATTATCCTTGCTTCCAGCGTCATAGTATTCGTTTTATTGTTAGTGCAATTAATGTATGTTTATCCCTTTTCCTGTTGCTCCAGCGCGTCCGATGCTTTTTTTAGAAAGTCTTTGGCAAAGCTCCTCAGTTCTTCAGATATTTCTTTGTTGTTGGTAGCGCGCAGGTAAGTGTCAGCCATGCCATATAATGTCTGGTAGAAAAAATCGTTCATTTCATCCACCATCATTTTTTTGGTCCACAGGTCTATGCGCAACGCCGATTTTTCCTGTCCGTCCCAAAGGCCCAGTAATATGGCTTTTGATTCCTGCAGGCCATCTACACCACCATCGGGTGCGTTCCATTCAATGCGTTCAGGCATTTTGTCTTTGTCCAGTTCTATCTGGATATTGATATTAGATTTTCTTGTCATTGTATTAATTGAACTGCAAAAATAACTATTCGTACGTTATACCGCTTTGGACCATTTATTCAGCTGCGTGACACATGCTGCTATATCCTTGGGTAAGGGTGCTTCTGCAACCACTTCCGAGCCGTCTATATTGGTAAATCCCAGCTTGGAAGCGTGCAGCGCCAGCCTGCTGAGCAGGGGGCGTTCTTCTTCAAATTTTGCGGCGTTATATTTCTTCTTTATACCCGACAGAAGGAATGGTTTGCCATCACCATATAATTCATCGCATACTATGGGATGGCCTATCGACTGCATGTGTACGCGTATCTGGTGCGTGCGCCCTGTGTATATCCTGAACTGCACCAACGAATACAAAGGCCATTGCTCTACAACAGTATAGTCAGTCCTGGAGGCCTTACCTTTTTTAGTAGTCACCATCCTCCCCTTTTTAGTGGGGTGCTCTATAATGGCTGCCTCTATTGTGCCCGTTTCGGGTATTACCCTGCCGCCTACCAGGCCATTATAATACTTTTCTACCAGGTGCTCGCGAAACAGGGTAGACATATACTTATGCGCNNTGTCCAGCCTGTGCACCACGTACATATGATGCCCGTATTGCTGCTCCAGTACCTGGTTCAGCGATGGTAGTGTAGTATCAAACCTGTCAGGTATTACCAGCATACCTGCGGGTTTATTCACTATTACCAGGTTATCGTCTTCGTATAGCTTTTCTAACTTCATGTACTTATTTAAAATATTCCTCCAGGCATTTATCTTCCATCTCCCTCATTTTCTTTTTGTCGGCGGCCGATTTGTCTTTGAAACCACAAAGATGCAAAGCCCCGT
>DINJ01000130.1:17763-28805 GCA_002423665.1 Bacteroidetes bacterium UBA5543
GTAATTCTTCCGCATAGGTTGTACCGAATTTCTCCGCATTTTCCGCCACACGGTCTGTACTGATGTATATTTCGCCGGTCAACAGCTCATTATCACCTGTCAGGTCAAATGTGATAATATCTGTATAAGTGTCATGGTCCAGGAATTTACGGTTGATGTCCAGCAGGTATTCATCATTACAGAATATATAGGTCAGCGAACATTTGCCACTGCCCTTCCTATAGCGGGTTACCAACCCATCCAGGTAGGCGGAGAGTTTCTTTTTGTCCTTCAGCCCGGAGCGTACATCCTGTTCGTAAAACTTTGCCGGCATAGTTNNTTGCTATCGTGTAAGTATAATATATATGGATGCTGTACAGGAACAGGTGATACGCTTGTCTGAACTGAAAAAAGGACAAAAAGCGCTGATAAAACATCATGAAGAAACAGATTTTCGACTGACGCTGATGGAGATGGGCTGCGTGCCCGGCCAGCCTGTGCAGGTAGAAATGGTGGCTCCAATGGGTGACCCTATTGCCATACAGATAGCAGGTTATTATCTGAGTATTCGCAAAAGCGATGCGGGTAATATCTGGGTGACTTTGGCGGGCTAAAGAGGAGTAGTAGCTTTGTCAGATATTTTGCGGATGACGGCATCCAGGTCGGCGGCTGATTGTACGATATCATCCAGCACTTTATCAGCCGATTCTGATTCTTTTTTAACAGTCCCATCTTTTATCAGCATTACCAGGCCCATAATGCTAGCCAGCGGCGCCCTAACTTCGTGGGACTGTATCCAGGCTATTTCGCGCAATTTTTCGTTTTGCTGCTCAATTGCTTCAGTGTAGTTATGCCTTTCGGTTATATCCTGCATGGCGCCAACTATACGCAGTACACGCCCTTTATTGTCCCTTACAGCAAAGCCCCTGTCCTCAACGAAAGCATAATTGCCATCTGCTTTCAGAAATTTATATTCTTCATGCCAGATTTTGCTGTCACTTTTTACGAAGTTATTGATGCTTTGTATCACCCATCCCTGGTCTTCAGGGTGTATATGGTCGGTCCATGAGGTGATATCCTGTTGCAGCTCTGAGGGGTTATAACCGAATATTTCACTAAAACCATCACCCCATATAATTACATCGTTGACAACATCCCAATCCCAAACGGCATCGAAGGTTGCCTTTGTAAGGTATTGGTACCGTTTACTTATCTCTTCAAGTGCCAGGGCTGCTAATTTTTGCTCTGTAATGTCTTGCACTGTCCCTTCTATTATGTGCGGTTTGCCTGTTTCCTCCTTTTTAGCCTGCCCTTTTTCATGCACCCACATTATTATACCATCCGGGCGTATTATCCTGTGCTGAAAATCGAAGCTTTGATTGTTTTCTATCAGTGCTTTAGCCCTGATGTTGAATTCTGCTAAATCTTCAGGGTGGATGGTAGCAACGAATGAATCATAGTCCGGTGTAAAAGATTGTTTGCTGACTCCCCATAGCACATATACCTCATCCGACCAGAATAGTGTATTATCTGCAAGGTTCAATTGCCAATAACCGATTCGCGCAATTATTTGCGCTGCGGATAATTTCTTCTGGTTATCTTCCAATTGCTGCAATGCGTTCAGCCTTTCTGTAATATCATTTGCGAGCAATAAAATACAGGCTTTACCATTGAATGTTACTTTATGCCCCATTATATCTACCACCCTTATAGTACCGTCTTTGTTGGTATGATTGAATGTGCCGATGTGGACGATGTCGTTATTCTTATCTACAGCTTGTAACTTTTCTTTAAACTCGGGTTGCGGGCAGAGGTCAAGCACGCTCATTGTCCTGAATTCCTCAATCGTATAACCGTAGTCTTCCGTTGCGGCACTATTAACATCCAGTATGTTCAGCGTGTCAATATCGTATATAACCTTTAACCCCGGGCTTTCGTGGTATAATACTCTGTACTTCTCTTCGGATTGCCTGAGTACTTGTTGGCTTTTCTTGAGTTTTGCCAAACTTTTACCTAAGATTTTATTGTTGCTGCGCAACATCAGGAATAGCAATAGCCCTGTAATGGCAACATAGAATAAGCCTTTGTAAGTCTGGTATGTACTGAAGTTGATGCCTATGCTGTACTCAGAAAGATAACCGGGGAGTTTATCGCTGAAGTATATCCATAGAAAACCCGTTAACAGGTAAATGGCTACTATGATTATGTCATTACGAAGTTTCATTCATCAATCGCGGGGTGCTGTAATGATAAAGATAATACTATTAATATGCTATATGCGATATGTTAATGGTTTATTGACTACAAATAATAATCCCGTGCAGTTGGTATACTACACGGGATTGTTTGCTGAAAAAAATTATCGTTCTACTCGAAAGCGTATTGCTGTAATCTCGCCATCAATGTTTATCCTCAACAGGTAGATGCCGTTGGCTGCATTGCTTAATTGTATTTCTTTATTCAGTTCTGCAGCATTAACTGTAATTGCTTCAGCATAAACTATCTGCCCGATACTATTGATGACATCCACCTGTACAGGTTCTTTGGTATTCACTTTGCCCGACAGTGTGAAACAACCCTTATTCGGGTTGGGGTACAGCATCAGTTTTTTTCCTGTATTTACATCGCCCACTCCCGTCAGCACTTTCACCCTTATGCCGTTGCTGCTGGCTGTTGGTGGCTGCGGGCAGCGGTAGTTGCTGATGAGTTCTACACTGATACTGTCGTTGTCATTCAGTGTATTGGCGCTCCATACGGCTCCTGTTGCACCCTGCACATCCTGCCCGTTGCGCTTCCATTGGTATTTGGGGTTGTTACCTCCATTTACAGGAGTTGCCGTAAAGGTTACATACTCATCCACGTTCAGCGGCCTGTTGGGGCTGGCCGATATCGTTACTGAAGGTGCCAGCCAGGGCAGCACTTTCATCTCTACATCATTGCTCTGGTCTATGTAGTTCACCCGGCATTTGGTGTATTCGGTCATATCCACCCTTACCACATCACTGTGGTTCAGCGTGGTGCTGCTGAAGGTAGTGCCTGTGCTACCTGTCAATACACCATTGATACGCCACTGGTAGGTAGGTGTGCCCGCATGGTTGTTGGGCAGTGCTGTAAAACTCGCCTGGTCGCCCACACATATGCTGTCGCCCGGTGTGGGGAATATCACAACGAAAGGAACGGGGTTGATGTTCACTTTTATTTGTGAGGCGGGAGACGTACATCCGTTTACGGTTGCTGTTACACTATATGTACCTGTATCTCCAAACTGCATATTTACCCTTGTGGGGTTTTGTGTATTGGCATTGTAGTTGCCTACACCTGTCCAGTTATAAGTAGCACCCGAGACAGTGGTAGCATTCAGTTGGAGGGTTTCACCCACGCACATGGGGTTGCTGTACGATATTGACGGTGTAGCAGGTATGGGGTTGACTGTAGCATAGGTACTGTCTTTGTACAGGCATCCGTTCAGGTTGAGCGTAGCNNCCACTCATGACAGTGGTAGTATTGGTTATGGAGGGGTTTTGAGCAGTGGAAGAATAACTTCCAGGCCCTGTCCACGACCATGATACTCCTGTTGTAGAAGTAGTGGCCGTAAAGTTGAGCGTCTCGCCTGCACATACAGGAGTATTGACAGCTGCGACAGGTTTTACAGGCAATAGTTTTACCACTACAGTCACAGTATCACTCAGCGGGCAACCGTTGAGGGTGGCAGTTACATAATAGTTGCCGTTCTGTGCAGAAGTGGCGCCGTTGATAAATGGTGTGGCGCTGGTAGAGTTAAAACCACCGGGCCCTGTCCACAGCCATGTTACACCCGTCGAGGTAGTAGAGCCTGTGAAGTTCAGGTTCTGGCCGATACATATCGGTGCATTAGACGTAGCTCCAAAATTAGCAGGGCGGGGTTTGACAATCACCGTCACAGTATCTCGTGATGTACATGCCCCGTTGCTTGCGTAAAGGACGTAGTCGCCTGACATAGCGGATGTAGAGGTTGCTATTACCGGGTTCTGTGTATTGGATGAGAAACTGTTAGGCCCTGTCCAACTNNTTTGCAGGTTCGAGGTAAAGCTGTTAGGGCCCGACCAACGGTAGCTGACACCCGTGGTAGTGGATGAAGCGGTGAGCTGCAGGGTGTCATCGGCGCAGAGCGGCCCGTTGTTGTTGGCTACAGGTTTAGCCGGCACCACTGTGCCTATACCAATGTTTTTGCCATTGTTAAAAGAGGTGTCGGCACCATTGGTAGAGGTGATGCGCAGCCGGTAGCCGGAACTGGCTGTAATGGTCGTAGGTATTACCCCGATTATGGTGTCCGATTGTTTAGATGTTTTAGTGCCAATGGTCAATGGGTTGGCAAAACTCCCAGATGAGTTTGAAAGTTGTAATCTTATCTGGTTGTTGTTTTGAAAAAATCCTGTGTCATTGACTGTATAGGGTACACGAATTGTATCTCCGGCGCACAGTGCAGTGTCTTTAAAATTTATATTAAGTCTTTTGGCTAACCTGATTACAATAGAATCGTAGTAATAATATGAAGTATTACCACCTAGTGAAACGGTATCCTTCGCTACATTAGCAGGGTCTTTAAATCCGCCGATAGCTATATTGTCGTATGCTGAGTCGGCCACAAATGTTTTTGTCAACCTCATCCAGTTCATAGTATCTGAGAATGTACCGTTACCTGAATAATCCACCTGTGGGGTGACAGCAACCCTTGTGATGCTGTTTATGAAAGTAGGCCCGTTGTCATAGAAAAACACACCGATGTCATCCGTTGCTATTTTCCCCAGGTTGTTAGATAACGATACCGATATGGAGACTTCATACGTTGCACCTATCTGAAGGGGAGTGATATTTCTTGTAACATACTCTTTGTAAACATTCGTGCCAATCACATTGTTATAGCCGCCAACGTATCCATTCCCACTTGCAGCCCATTGATAGCCAAACACGTTGCTGGGTATGCTCGGTGTGCCGCAAACATTAAAGTAATCTGACGTGCCGTTTGTAAATGGCCCCCATCCTGTGCAATTTGAGGTTTGTGAGAGTCCGGACGGACAACTGGTATAGTATTCAAAGTCGCCGTTGGGCACCATGTTGGGTTGTGCGTATGCAGTATTTATCATGCATGCCGATAGGAGTACAATAAAGATGTGTTTCATAAAATAGTATCGTTTCCTATACTAAATTAAGGTTTTTCGTTTTGTTTGAGATTAAAGGCCTTTAAGGACATGGTAACTATGCTTCTTTTTTGCGGCGGAGTAAATCCAGCACCCCTTCTTTTTGCAGTATGCGATAACCGATACGGTCTTGTGAAATACCTTCCTTTAGTTCGTAGTCGAAGGTGAAATTATCGTCCCCGGTCATACGCGTCACAAAATAGGAGAACAATATTTCTGGCCTGCCGGCAAAATGTTTGGCTACTTCATACAGGTGTGTCGATAGTATCTTCAGGTGGTCAGGGCGGTTCATCAGCCCTTCAACCACTGCGCGGGTACATTCGTAGGCATCGTGAACATTGGTGCCTTTAAACAGTTCATCCATCAACACCAAATGGGGTTCCGGTTGAAGCAGTTTTTCTGCAGTCAGCTTCATACGCTTTACTTCTGCAAAGAAGTAGCTTTCACCTTTCAGTATATCATCTTCCACATGCATATTGGTAATGATGCCTTTGAAAAAACTAATGCGCATTGACGTTGCCGGTACCCCCATGCCCAAATGTGCCAATAATGCAGCTACACCTATTGACCTCATAAATGTGGTTTTGCCCGACATGTTCGCACCGGTCAACAGCAGGAAATTCTGTTGCCTGTCAAAACTGATGTCGTAAGGTTGGGGGTGTTGTAGCAATGGATGATATAATCCCATGGACTCAAAGCATAGCGGAATTGAGGGCAGTAAAGAAGGGAATACCCATTCCCTCTCAACGGTAGCCCTTGCCATCGATTGCCAGGCATCCTGCCGTGCGTAGTGTTGCATCAGGCGGTAAATCCTGTTCTTCATTTCGCGGCGGGCATGGTAGCTTAACTTTGCCTGCACACGGTAGGGAGTGTCTTTTGTAACCCGGGTTAGTTCGTCTGTCAGCGGATGCTGTAATTCCTGTTGTATCGCTGTAAATTCTTTTTGTAGTAATGCCGGAATGTTTTCCTGGTTATTAAGTTTAGCCAGTTCCTTACATCCGTTTAAAAAGTCGGCGATATGCGACACTGAAAATTGCGTGAAAAAATAGTCACCTTTATTAAATGTTTTTTGAAATGCCTCTCCTAAAAATGCCGCCAGGCCAGATGGTGGTGTTGAAATATTATCTGCTGATTCAAAGAATTTCTCCAGCATTACCAGCGTACCGTTTGTAATAACAGAGGGCCAGTGCTCAGTATTTAAAGCCCACCATTTTATGGACTCCTGTAATTGCAAAAGCTCTTCGAATGTGCCGGGAGGTGTTTTGATGTGCTTATACAGCATTTCTTTCCCTTCTGCCGTTGTAGTTCGGTCAATCAGTCCAGCAACCCCATCGCTGCCCCCCGCTGGGAAAACAGAAAGGTCTTCGAATGTTATCGCATCATTTCGCATTACCTGTCAAAGGAAAGCCTTTCTCCTCTTATGGCCTTGTTAATTTTGCCGTTGTCCAGCGCAGCTTTGCCGTTTATAAGTGTGTAACGTACCGAGGCAGGGAACGTTTCCCCCTCCAGTGGCGACCATCCGCATTTATAGTAGATCTTGTCTTTATTCACTTTTGTACTGCCGTTCAAATCGACAATGGCAAGGTCAGCGAAGTAACCCTCACGTATAAAACCTCTTTTTGAAATCTGGAAACATTTGGCCGGTGCATGTGCCATTTTCTCTACTACCTTTTCCAGCGATATTTTCCCCTCCTGAACATACCTCAGCATTAGCAACAGGCTGTGTTGCACTAGTGGCAATCCAGATGGAGATTTAGGATAAGGTTGCTGTTTTTCTTCCCACGTATGAGGTGCGTGGTCGGTAGCGATTATGTCCAGGCGGTCGTCAAGCAGCGCCTTCCATAGTGCTTCTCTATTTTCAGGTGCTTTTATGGCGGGATTACATTGTATCTGCGTGCCCAATCTTGCGTAATCATCTGATGTAAAATGCAGGTGGTGTACGCACACTTCCGATGTTATTCTTTTCTGCTCCAGCGGAAAGAGGTTGGTGAACAATTGGAGCTCTTTGGCTGTACTGATGTGTAAAATATGCAGTCGTGTGTTATGCTTTGTTGCCAGCTGCACGGCAGTCAGCGAACTTTCATAGCAGGCTTCTACATCACGTATCATGGGGTGATAAGACGCGTTGTCTGCGCCACTGTATCGTTGTTTGTTAGTTTCTATTATCCGTTCATCTTCACAATGGGTAGCAATCAACAGATCCGCTTCGCTGAAGATTTTGTTCAGCGTCATCAAGTTGTCCACCAGCATATTGCCGGTGCTGCTGCCCATAAATATTTTGATGCCGCAAACATCTCTCTTTTTGTCGTTGGTTCTCAGTACTTCATCAATGTTATCATTAGACACACCCATGAAAAATGAGTAGTTGGCTGCGCTACGAAATTTAGCCAGGTTATATTTTTCCTCAAGTAGTTGTTGGGTAAGTGCTGGTGGACGAGTATTGGGCATTTCCATAAATGTGGTGACACCTCCCGCTACTGCCGCGGTAGATTCTGTTTCAAGTGACGCCTTATGCGTCAGCCCGGGCTCTCGAAAGTGCACCTGGTCGTCAATTACCCCCGGCAAAGTATGTAGTCCCTCTCCGTTTATTTCCCTGGCGCGTTCGGGTGTGTCTATAACGCCGCCAATCTTCTCAATCCGCCCGTCACGTATTAATATATCGCCTTGTTGTTGTGTTCCCTCGTTGACTATGGTTGTATTCTTTATTAAAACCGTTTCCATACACTATAATAACTAAGTTATAACCCTATTTTTGTAACAATATTAACGCATACGTCCCGGAAATCACATTATATGTTGAAAAAAGCATTGTTATTCGCCTGTTTAGTATTGATAACCGTAACTGCCGCCGTAGCGCAAACTACCTACCTGCAGTTGGGGCATTTAGATTACGAAACATTGGACAGGTTGGAAACACGGTCAGGCAAATTATCTGATGATTTGTTTCTCGCTACAAAACCGGTTTCACGTAAGTCACTGGTGAAATTCCTGATGGAGACAAGAAACGATGCACGTTACATCGGGCTCAGCGAAATAGACAGGTATAATATTGCGCATATCACTTCTGTAAGCGGTGAGTGGGCGGAAGAGTCGGCTGGGGCATTTGCATCTAAGCGGCCGATATTTAATACGTTCTATAAAACACAGCCTGATTTCCTGTACGTCAATAATGATAAGCTGTTCCTTTCTTTCAATCCGGTTATTAGTGCCATAGGTGTTAAAGAACAGAATAACCCCGATAACCTTTTGTTCTCCAGCAGCCGTGGTATAGAGGCGAGAGGCAGGCTGCTGGAGAAAGTTGGTTTCTATACTTTCATCACTGACAACCAGGAGCAAGTGCCCTTGCATGTCGGTAAATGGTCTGATACTTTCCAGGCTGTGCCGGGTGCGGATTACTATAAGGTTACAGGGTCTAATAGCTACGATTACATGCAGGCCAGAGGGTATATTGATTTCGCTCTTATTAAAGACCATATCAATGTCACGTTCGGATACGATAAGCACTTTATTGGTGACGGTATGCGCAGCCTGTTCCTCAGCGACTTCAACGCAGGTGCAACATTCCTTCGCCTGAATACAAAAGTGTGGAAGCTGAACTACCAGAACCTATACCTGGAGTTACGCCCACAATACAACCGTGGCCCTGATACTCGCCTGGCACGCAAATACGCCACTATGCACCATCTGANNGAACATTGGCATATTCGAGGCGGTAGTATTCAATCGCAAAGACAGGTTTGAATTCGGATATATGAACCCGATAATACTCTACCGTCAAACGGAGCGTATGATGGGCAGTCCTGATAACGTACTTATAGGTTTGAATTTCAAAGCTATTGCTTTAAAGCACCTGCAGTTCTACGGGCAGTTTATTCTCGATGAATTTACGTTTAGCGAACTGACAGGTGGCAATGGATACTGGGCTAATAAATTCGGTATACAAGTAGGAGGAAAATACTTTGATGCCTTCACCGTAAAGAACCTGGACCTGCAAGGTGAAATAAACATGGTTCGTCCGTATATGTATTCTCACTACGATAGCTATGCCAACTACTCGCACTATAATCAACCATTGGCACATCCACTCGGCGCGGGATTTGTTGAGTTTACAGGAGTTGTTCGTTACCAGCCTGTTAAAGATTTTTACATCAGTGCCAAGGCTATGTACTACCAGCAGAGCACAGACCCCGCAGGCATAAATTACGGCGGCAACATTNNGATAGCAGGGCCAGTAACTATGGGGTGTCGCTTATCAATGGTGTGCGTGCACAATGTGCATTGGCCAACCTTAATTTGTCGTACGAGCTGAAAGAAAACCTGTTTATAGATGCTGGTGCTACATGGCGCAAAAAAGTTTACGAGAATGCGGTTTTTCCTGTGGAGGATGCCTTATGGTTTACAGGTGGGCTGAGGTTGAATATCGTGCCAAGAAATTATGACTTCTATTAAACAGCGATAAATAACTGTAAGGTCAGTCAACTCTATTGCCGGCATGCTATCAGATTTGCCTACATATCGGAAACGCCCTGCAATGCAGGGCGTTTCCGATATTAAAGATATTTGGAGTGTGGTTAATAATCTCCTGCTGTCTCCGGCAACTGTGCAAGCGCACTGGCCAGTTGCTCGTCGTTAGGCGCTATACCGTGCCATTCGTGGCTGCCTTCCATAAAGTCAACCCCGTGGCCCATACCCGTCTTCATCAGTATCACTATAGGCTTGCCCTTGCCGGTTTCTGCTTTGGCAGCTTCCAGGGTGCTTACCACTGCAGCCATATCATTACCTTTTTCCAGGTTGATGACATGCCAGCCAAATGCTTCAAATTTTGATTGCAGGTCTCCCAGGTTCATTACCTTATCGGTAGGGCCATCTATCTGCTGGCCGTTCCAATCCACCGTTGCTATCAGGTTGTCTATTTTGTGGTGTGCGGCAAACATTATTGCTTCNNACAATAACAGTGAGATTATCAACCGTGTGATGCACGGTGACATGCAAGGCTTCGTAATTCTGCCCTTCCTGCAACTCGCCATCTCCATGCAGTGAATATATCAGGTGTTTATCACCATTCAGCTTTTTTGCCAATGCAGCACCACATGCTACACTCATACCCTGCCCCAGGGAACCGCTGGCAATACGCACACCGGGCAGTCCCTCGTGTGTAGTGGGGTGGCCCTGCAGCCTTGAGTCTATCTTACGGAATGTATTCAGCTCTTCTATGGGGAAATATCCTGCACGTGCCAATACACTGTAGAATACCGGCGAAATATGGCCGTTGGACAGGAAGAACACATCTTCGTTTTTCCCGTCCATATCAAACGATGCGCTGTTGTATTCCATCATATGGTTGTACAATGCTACCATATACTCAGTACATCCCAGCGAACCACCGGGGTGGCCCNNGTACCATACGTACTATATCGCGGCGCACCTGCGAAGCCAGCTTTTTTAATTCTTCTAATTGCATGGGTATTATTTCAGGGCTCAAAAGTAATGGATACCCCCGACTTTTCAGAGAAAAAATACAGCCTGTGGTACAACCTGTGTATATTGCAAATACTGTAAAAATGAATAAGGCTCAGCAACAATACTTTACCCGCCAACTGGTACAATGGCATGCTACCCACAACGACCGCAGCCTGCCCTGGAAGGATGAAAAAGATCCTTATAAAATATGGCTATCGGAAATAATATTACAGCAAACAAGGGCTGAACAGGGTTTGCCTTACTACCTGGCGTTTATCAAGGCATACCCCACTATTAAGGCGATGGCAAAGGCTGATGACGAGGGAGTGTTCAGGCAGTGGCAGGGGCTGGGCTATTATAACCGCTGCCGCAACATGCTGGCTACTGCCCGGTATATTACTACTAACTTTAAAGGGAGGTTCCCTG
>DINJ01000130.1:28831-33467 GCA_002423665.1 Bacteroidetes bacterium UBA5543
GCCTTATACAGCTGCAGCTATTGCATCATTTGCCTTCGGGCTGCCGTACGCCGTGGTAGATGGTAATGTGTACAGGGTACTCTCCCGCTTTTTTGGCATCGAAACTCCTATTGACACCACACAGGGGAAGAAAGAATTTACCGGCCTGGCTAACCAATTACTTGACAAATCGGACAGTGCGGGGTACAACCAGGCTATAATGGACCTGGGAGCTACAGTATGCAAACCCTCCACTCCTGATTGCGTCAACTGCCCGCTGCAAAAAAAATGCTNNCTTATAAGTGACCTGCCTGTAAAGAGTAAAAAACTAACTGTACGTACCCGCTATTTTCATTACATCCTGTTTATACATAATGACAACCTGTGGATACGGAAACGCACGGGTAATGATATATGGCAAAACCTGTACGAACCTTTCCTTGTGGAACATGAATTTGCATTGCCGCCTGAACAACTGGTACAACAGGCATCATTAGTTCCATTCCGACTGAAACCCGCTTCGGTGGAGTATGCAGGTAACTATAGCCAACGGTTGACGCACCGAATTATCGAAAGCCGTTTTTACATTTGCAAACTAAAACAACAGCCCGGCATAATGCCGCCCGATAGCAAATGGGTGCCCATCAGCCAACTGGACAAGTACGCATTTCCTAAAACGGTTCTTTCATTTTTTAGAAAAAATGTATACTTTTATTAATATGGGAATGCATTTTGGTAAATGGCAATAAATTAAGATACAATGAGAGGCGTTAACAAAGTGACTTTGATAGGCAATTTGGGCAAAGATCCGGACCTGCAGTACCTGGAGGGGAACATAGCAGTGGCAAAATTTCCGCTGGCCACTACGGAAACTTTTAAAGATAAGACCGGCAACCTGGTATCCCAGACAGAGTGGCATACAGTAGTGCTGTGGCGCGGGTTGGCTGAGCTGGCCCAGAAATACCTGCACAAGGGTAGCCTGGTATACATAGAAGGCCGTCTGCGTACCCGCAGTTGGGAAGACAAAGACAAGAATCGCAGATTCAGCACTGAAATAATAGGTGACAACCTGGTAATGCTGGATAAACGCCGTGATGGCAATGGCGACGATACTCATATGGAAAGCACCCCTGGTGCTACAGACAACTTTACCGAGCAGGATATGGGCTACACGCCCGGCGAACCGGACAAGGATAATCTGCCATTCTGATAAAGAAAATTAACCTGAAAGAAAGGGAAGAGTTGTATTAATTCTGTCCCTTTCTTTATTTTTGAATATAACCAAACTGAAATTCTACTTGGGAAGTCCTGCTGACGCTGATCCGAACTTGGTATCCGTACTATTAATGGCATCAAATGAAGCTTTTTCTGCTTCCACTGTTACCATACTCATTATCGTAATACTTATTCAATTGCTGATGACGGCCATCACATCAGGGTCTGAAACAGCGTATTTCTCATTGAGCGCCAAGGATATCAACTACCTGAAAACTAAAGAGACCAGCTCGGCCAGGCAAACCATCCGCCTGCTCGATCACCCTAAGATGCTGCTGGCAACCATCCTTATAGGCAACAACTTCATCAATATATCCATAGTTATAACTATGAAGCTGCTGATGGACAAGTTACTACCGGGTGTTGATGGGGCTAACCTGTTTATTATCAATGCAGTGCACTNNGGAAGTGCTACCTAAGGTGTACGCTACACAGAATAACATGAGGATGGCCTTATTTGCCGCCCCGGTGTTGCAAGTCCTGTCAAGTATTTTTAAGCCCTTTAGTCGCATGCTGGTTTCTTCTACAAGCTATATAGAGCGACGAATAGGCAATAAACCCAATGCTGCTATCAGTGGCAAAGACTTTGAACACGCCATTGAACTGACAGTGGGACATACTGCTACCAGGCAGGAGGTAAATATCTTCAAAGGTATACTGAAATTCAGTAATATCACTGTAACTCAGATAATGCGTACCCGCATGGATGTGGGCGGCATTCCACACGAGAGCAGTTTTGACGAGGTGCNNATAAAGAAAGCCTGGACAAAATAGCCGGCATCATCCATACTAAAGACTTTCTGCCGCATATGGATGAGCAGAACTTTGATTGGCATAGACTTATCAGGCCTGCATATTTTGTACATGAGGGTAAGTTCATAGAAGATTTGCTGAAAGAATTTCAACAGAAACGTATGCACTTCGCAATCGTGGTCGATGAATTCGGTGGCACATCAGGTATAGTTACATTGGAGGATATAATGGAAGAAATCATCGGCGATATCAAAGACGAGTTTGACGATGATGAACACCAGTACAAAAAGATAGACGACAATAACTACATATTCGAAGGTAAAACACTCATCAATGATGTGTGCCGTATCATAGGGCTGCCGTCAGATACTTTTGAAGATGTGCGTGAAGAAAGTGATTCTATTGCGGGATTGGTGCTGGAACTGTCAGGTAAGTTCCCCGCAGTAAATGAAACCGTCAGCTACCAGAAGTATGACTTTACCGTGTTGAACCTGGACAAAATGCGTATACAACGGGTAAAAATAACTATCAACCGCCCGCCCGAAGAGATTACAGAACAGTAAAAACGCACCCTGCATTGCTACAGGAGTGCGTTACTATCAACTAACTGTGTTATTACTGCTTTATGAACTTTGCGGTCATTCTTGTTTGTAACTCAGCATTATACAACATAACTATATAGTTGCCCGATGGTAAAGCACTTATGTCTATTGACTTATCGCCCGCTACTATATTATCTTCCGTGTATATAACGCTGCCTGTTGTATTCATGACCAACAACATAGTATAACCTTTTTCCGCATTGAAACTGATACTGTTCTGCGCAGGATTTGGTGCCAGTATAAACTGTTTACTGTTAGCAACGATAGCTGATACCGTTGCCGGGTCGTAATCTTCATAATACAATGTGTTCTGGTCGTAGGGTGTGCTGTTGTACTGGCCATTACCCATATACAGGTAACCATTGCTCTTCACCATCAGCCCATATGAGTCGTAATGATACACATCACGCTCAATAGTATCCCACTGGTAAGTATGTCTGTATATGATATAAGTATCAGGCTGTTGTTGCGCGTTTAATGAATATTCAAGTATCTCATAGTCGTCCCACATTTGCAGGTTACTGTCCCAGGTTGCAGAACGATGATGGATAGGGTGTACTGCGTTGCCTGTATAGGCGAAACTGTCGTAACGGCTATTAGCCAAGCCGGTACCCGGATTATAAGCACTGCTTTCAGTCAATACTCTGCCCTGGTTATCATAAGTGTATAGGGCCCTGTGAAATAATTGTAGGGTAGACCCTCCCTGCAATGAATATGATTCCAACTTTTCCAAATTCCCGGCAGTGTCATAGTAGTACAACCTTTTCCCGATTTGTGTACCGGTAGCTATCATCACTGTGCTGTCCTGTGCCCTCCTGCCGTTTCCGTCATATTTGATATACATACGGCTTTTAGCTAATAGTGCTGTACCGCCGAATGTATCTGAGGTCGTCATCTGCACCAATTGATTATTACTGTTGTAGCCACCTTCGTGCTGCAGCATGANNGAACCTCTCCCGCCGGAATATATATGTGAGTTGGTATCAATCAATACGCCATTCGCTTCATAGGTTGTAGCCACCAATCTTCTCATAGTTGCTGTACCTTTAGCAGACATTCTTGCATTTTGCTTTTGCCAGGCCATTTCATGAGCGTATCGTTGCTCGTCGGTTGTAAAGATTTTCTTTTTGTTCACCGGCACTGCATAGCTTATCGTCGTTCCTGCCATCAGTAGTGTGAGTAGTACTTGTTTCATATAGTCTATTTGAGTTTTGTCAAATAGACATAAAAAATCATTTCGTTGTATTTGTGTTATTGTTTTTTAGCCATGTTCTGACAATGGCTTTACAGAAACGACCTGTATTTACAATCGTATGACTTCCGCCTCCCCTTTGCAGACTTTGTTGTGACATTTGTGACAGCCACGATTTTCATATACCNNGAGATTTTCAGCTGGTTTTATCTGGTGTATCATATATATTATCAACACATTATTTAATTCGTGCAAGATTTCATGAAACCGTTTTTCAAACTATTCGATTTCAGGCAAAAAGTCGATTATAAAAATGAAGTCCTTTCCGGGTTAACAGTTGCTCTGGCATTAGTACCCGAGGCTGTCGCATTCTCATTGATAGCCGGGCTGTCTCCGCTTATCGGGCTGTATGCAGCATTTGTCATGGGATTAGTTACGTCTATACTGGGTGGCAGGCCCGGCATGATATCAGGGGCAACCGGTGCAGTAGCTGTAGTATTGGTGGCGTTGGTTGTTACACATGGTCAGGAATACGTTTTCGCAACAGTCATTTTAGCGGGGATTTTTCAGATACTGGCAGGTGTATTTAAGTTAGGCAAGTTTATTCGTTTAGTGCCTCAGTCAGTTATGTACGGCTTCGTCAACGGATTGGCGATAGTGATTTTCATGGCGCAGATAGTACAATTCAAAGCTCCTGACGCAAGCGGAAATTTACAATGGCTGCAGGGAGGCCCCTTGTGGTTGATGCTGGGCCTTGTTTTCCTTACTATGCTTATTATATGGGGGCTGCCAAAAATAACAAAGGTCATACCTGCATCGCTTACAGCTATTGTTG
>DINJ01000003.1 GCA_002423665.1 Bacteroidetes bacterium UBA5543
ATCAAGGATAACACCCGACACAGGCAACAACGTTGCTGTAAGAATCAATAATGCGGATGTAAAAAGCAAGGCAATCACGCCATTTTTCAGTCGTAATGCACTGGCGCGTACACAGTTCATCATTCGTGCAGAAGAATTGCAACTGGCCGGCCTGCAGCCCAATGAGCCTGTAACAGCGCTGGAGTTCAATGTTACTGAAAAGAATTCGGGCCAACCGTTTACCGATTTCAGGTTGAAGATAGCGCATACAACCGCTACCGACCTGAGTGCGGGTAATCCTGTTGTGTCGACAATGTATTACCAGGGCAATTACAGTACACAGATGGGGTGGAACAGGTTGCCGTTCAGTACACCATTTGTATGGAATGGTACGGATAACTTGGCTATTGAAACATGCTTTACAAATACAACAGCCGGTACGGAGAATGATTATGTACAAGGCGTGGGCACGAGCAATTATGGTACTACGGTAGCACATGCAGGTTCCGGTTCGGGAGGTTGCAACCTGTCGTTCTCATCGGGCTTCAACTATTTCAGCACCTCTAAGCCTGTGGTGAGGCTGGTACAAACCAAGCAGCCGCTGAGTGTAGAAAAAATAGTGGTAGGCAGCCGCCAGTGGGAGGTTCACCCGGGGCAGAATATATATTTCAACAACGATACCAACGGCAAGCTGATCCTGAATATCAATAATTCACCGAAAAACTTAGGCTGTACCAATGCATCTATAACCAGCCAGGGTAATGGCCTGCAGCAGGTACAGGGCAGTCATTATACGTCGGTAAAACGTTCTGTGAAAGAATTTTCAGTCGCTGGTTTGAATAACACCAATGGCATGACACCACAACCATATGAAATCACATTGTATTTTGATACATCCGAACTTTCTGGTGTCAATTTAGCAAATGTACGTGTTGTCGGTACTAATGTGCTGTTAGACTCTATGATGCACGATGCTAACACAGAAATTTCTAACCCAGTGGTAACAAATGGTGGAAACTTTATTGCTTTTCGTGCCAATTTTAACAGCAGTCTCGATAGAGGAATAAACAGCAGGTATTTTCTTACAGAAAATACTTTTAGCCTTTGGCCTTCTGAATCAGTTGCATCAACTAATAAGAACACAGGCAATATACGTGTAGTCAACAATCCGTTTGCCGATAAAATTTTTATACGGTACGCTATGGTACTTCCTGCCAGTGCACAGGTAAAACTATATGATATTACAGGCAAAATTCTGGTACAGCAAACACAGCAAATTCCTGCCGGACAGCACAATGCCGTATTGAATACCGGCGATGTCGTGCCCGGCAATTATATACTGCAAGTGGTTACTGACAAAGAAGTATTCACTCAAAAAATGGTGAAGCAGTAATATTTATCCGGACAAAATGCCTGGTAAAACAAAGCCCCGCATTGCGGGGCTTTGTTTTATTTACTGGGTAAGTATATCTCTTGAAATCACCAGCTTTTGCACTTCCGATGTGCCTTCGCCTATAGTACATAGCTTGCTGTCGCGGTAGTATTTCTCTACGGGGAAGTCTTTGGTGTAACCATACCCGCCGAATATCTGTACGGCGTCAGTAGAAATTTCCACGCTTATTTCCGATGCGTAATATTTTGCCATAGCCGACTCTTTGGTCATTTTTACGCCACGGTTCTTCATATCTGCCGCCTGGTATATCAGTGCTTCGGCAGCGCTTATTTTTTTGTACATATCAGCCAGCTTGAAAGCGATAGCCTGGAAATTGGCTATAGGTTGATCAAACTGCTCACGCTCTTTTGAATATTTTAGTGCGGCTTCGTAAGCGCCCTGTGCTATACCCAGTGCCAGGGCTGCAATAGATATACGTCCGCCGTCCAGTATCTTCATCGCCTGGCGGAAACCATCACCTACTTCGCCCATACGCTGTGCGTCAGATATGCGGCAGTTGTCAAATACCAGCTCTGTAGTTTCAGAAGCACGCATACCAAGTTTGTTTTCCTTCTTACCGGCCGAGAAACCGGGTGTGCCACGTTCTACTATGAAGGCAGTTACATTGCTTTTGGCACGTGGTTCGCCAGTACGGGCCAGTACTACCGCTACATTGCCGGTTTTGCCGTGAGTTATCCAGTTTTTAGTGCCGTTCAGCACCCATTCGTCACCGTCTTTTACAGCAGTGCAGCGCATATTGCCCGCGTCGCTTCCTGTATTAGCTTCTGTCAATCCCCATGCGCCTATCCATTCTCCTGTGGCCAGCTTGGGCAGGTATTTCTTTTTCTGCTCTTCGTTGCCAAATGTGAGGATATGTCCCGTACACAGAGAGTTGTGCGCCGCAGTAGACAGGCCTATTGAGCCGCATACTTTAGCTATTTCGCTCACCACGGTTACATATTCAAAATATCCAAGGCCCGAACCTCCGTATTCTGTAGGTACCAGTACACCCATCAGGCCCAGTTCCCCCATCTTTTTAAACAGTTCTGCCGGAAAATATTGTTCTTCGTCCCATTTCATCATATCAGGACGGATGTGTTTGTTGGCAAAATCGCGCACCATGTCAGCGATTTGCATTTGGGTATCAGTATATTGGAAGTTCATGTGCTTATTAACCTACGAAAATTTCGGCAATTTTACGAAGATTTTGCCACTGTTTTATAGGTAATATCTGGTATTTATTCAACTGTAGTCCTTTCTTCCAGCATTTTCCTGGTTTTTTCGTTGAAATGGTAGATATCATAAACCTGCTGCATATGTGTAAACCTGCCCAGTTGTCGCCGCCGCTCCAATATGCGGTGGGATAGCCCCTTGCCTATGCCGGGCAATGAAATCAGGGTTATTGAATCCGCTGTGTTCAGGTTGATTTTGACACCGGGGGGTAATTGCAATTGCTGTTGCTCCTTTGTTTGGTTCTGTACATACTGTACTATCTTTTCCGCATTCACCTCAGGAGATGTTACCCATAGCGGCATAGTTGCCTGTATGGATATTAATATGATGATGACCGACAGCAGGGCGATGATACCCATCCTTTCAGTGCGTGTGAAGGAAAAATAAGAGCGGAAAAGGTTGTTCATGATTGCTAATAAAATTAGCGATAATTATTCGCCTGCCGTAGCCTCTCTCATAGCCTTTTTCTGTGCGGGGGTAGGTTCAGCCTTCCAGTGGCCGTTATAGGGTTTAAAAGCAGGGTTGGATAATAACCCTGCAAGGTCGGTTTTACCATCCATATATGCAGCCATGGCGGTAAAGGCTGTTTTGTTTTCTTTTTTGAATACCATCAGTGCTGCATTGGCTCCTGCCTTTGCCGCTATGGGAACGCCGCCTCCCAACTCGGCCCAATGGCCGCCCAGCAGCAGGTTTTTCACAGGAGTTTGGTAATGAGCTACTTTGCTTTGCATGTTTTTCTTGCCGGGACGGGCGCCCATCATAGTGCCGCCTTTATTGCCTGTATAGCGNNTAGCGCCAGTGTGTCACAGGAGTAGCCACATCATAAAATAAAATATGGTTGCGCAACCCGGGTGCCAGCTTTTGCGCTACACGCTCAATAATTGTTTCTGCTATTGATGCTTTATTTTTTTTGTACGCCTCGCCACGTATATAGTCGCCTTTATCGTCTTTTTCGGTATGCCATTCGTTGTATTGATGCATTAATGCCGGCATAAACAGCGTAAGCGTACCACAGCCTTCAGGGGCCAGTGTCTTATCCCTGCACGATGGAGCCAGTATTATCAATTCACTTTTGGCAGGGTCGCCGCTGCTATGTTCTTCCCTTGTATGGTGTTCACTGGCTAGGTGCACCATCTCTTCGCCAAAGCCCAGTTGTTCAGTTGGGCAATCCAACGCTATGGATATAGTTACAGACGAAGCATAGAGTTCTGCCTCGCGCAGTTTCTTTTTCAGTTTGTGTGGTACTACATGTGCAGGAAGCATTTTCTCATACAGCGCCTCTACATCACAAGCGGCTATTACATATTTACTGTTGATGGTGTATTCATTACCCCTTTGCTCCAGCCGTACTCCTGTTGCGGTATGTCCATCCAGTAATATCTCCCGCACATTGCATTTAAAATGTAGTTCACTGCCGTAATATTCAATCATATGCTGCAGCCATTCTGGTATTACCTGCCCGCCACCTGCAGGCGGACTTTGGAAATCCTGGTAATATGCCCAGCCTATGGGTACCAGGCACCCCAGCAATTCACTCTCCGATGAGAAAATGTCATGTAACTTTTCGTCTTTGAAAAATTTCCTGAGCCCCTTTTTCATCCCCTTGTCGCCGCTATATGTGATGTAGGGGATGAACGGCAAGGCAAACCTGAGCAGGCGTAGTTTGTTGGCCATTCTTTCCAGTGGCTNNTCAGAGCGGAATATGTTTCCGAAATTTTTGAAGGAGTGTCCTATTTTTTTTGCCGCCTTAAAGAAGCGAACAATACCCTCTTTACTGGCGGGAAAGTCTTTAATGAGCCTGTTCCGCCATTCATCAGGATTGGAGGTGAGCAGGTAATCAAAGTTATCTCCTTTGTAACGTTTTATCCGGCTTTGCAGAACAGCGCCGGGATAATCATCTCCGATGATATCGAATACTTTTGTTACCAGCCCGTCGGGCCCGTATTGATTCAGCCAGTGTATAGCCGTGTCAAAGCGGAAATCTTTCCTGCGAAATCCGGCCAGGTATCCACCCGCATGGGGTTCTTTTTCCAGTACGCATACGCTCATGCCGGCTTTGCTCAGTATGGCTGCGGTGGTTAAACCGCCAACGCCGGCACCTACCACTACTATGTCATAATATGGTTTTAACTCAGCTTTCTGCATAAGGGTATGGCAAGATAGGGAATAATGCAATGGGAAAAGGTACGTGATTGGAGGTATTATTATCCAACTCACCAGCTATTTCCTGGGAGGCGTAATGGTTGTTTGATGTTTTGCTACTGTTCACGGGTATTTTATTCCGGCTCTTTGCATTTAACTTATCATCTAATTGTTTCTTAATGCTTGTAAAAAACAATAAAATTATGTAAAATTACATTTAATAAATATCAGTCACAAAAGGTGCCATTCAAGCTCTTTGACATGAAAACAATTCAGCTGAAACCCATGTGTTGAGTCAGTTTTATAGTTTTTGTTCCACTCCGGAACAATCCGCACAATTTCGGAACAAAATATAGTATTGACAATCAGCGAATTAGCTTAAAATTGATGCCAAACACACATTTTCATTTTTGTGGCATCAAAAGGGAACAAAAATCAAAAAAGATAATCTGAATAAATGTCTTTTAACCTGCTAACTAATTTGTCCTGTCGACTAACACCACCCATAACAAAACTTTATACCTCTATGCTATGACATCCGTCATGCTAATGTCCCTAATTCGACTATTAAGCCTTAACTTTGCGATGTAAAGACAATAGGTCAAAGTATGAAAAAGTCTCATATCGTTTTGCTGGTGCTGGTGGCTGCTGCCGTTACCATTATCGTAAGTATGTTTGGTGATTTCAGCACTTATGAAACCTTTGCCTCCGCCGCGCAGGACCAGGGTAAGCAATACCATGTGATTGGCGAGCTGGCCAAGGGCAAGAGTATGGAGTACGACCCGCTGAAGGATCCTAACCATTTCAGCTTCTTTGTGCAGGACAAAAGCGGAAAGGTAAACCAGGTAGTATTTAAAGGCGCTAAGCCCACCGATATAGAAAAAAGTGAGCAGATAGTGATGACCGGTTATATGCAGGGCGAAGTATTCCACTGCAGCAAAATACAGATGAAGTGCCCGTCTAAATATGAAAACGACCAGGTGGCGGTTGCCAACCAGGGCTAAACATGAGCATTACAAAACATCTTTCTAATTGGAGACTCAATTCATAGGTGAACACCTGGGGCCCGGGAAACTGGGTCATTTTTTTGTGATATTATCCTTTGTGGCTGCACTGTTCAGTGCCTTCAGCTACTTCAGGTCAGCTAATACTGAAACCGTTGACCCACAGGGCAGCGCATCATGGCTCAGGCTGGGGCGCAATGGCTTCGTGGTGCATTCAGCCGCGGTCATGGGGGTATTCTTTACCCTGTTCTATATCATCACCAACCACCTGTTTGAGTACCACTATGCGTGGAAACACTCCGATCTGAGCCTTTCGCCCAAGTACCTGCTATCCTGTTTCTGGGAAGGGCAGGAGGGTAGTTTCCTGCTTTGGTCATTCTGGCACAGTGTATTGGGTTTGGTGGTCATGTTCACTGCCAAAAAAATGGAAAGCCGTGTGATGGCCATCATCGCGTTGGTGCAGGTAGCATTAGCTACTATGCTGCTGGGTTTCTACCTTGGTCCCGATATCAATATCGGTTCATCGCCTTTCATATTGCTCAGGGATAAAATGGTTGGAGCACCTATCTTTTCGCAGCCCAACTATATGGAGTTTGTAAAAGACGGAAACGGCCTGAATATACTATTGCAAAACTACTGGATGGTGATTCACCCTCCCGTGCTGTTCCTGGGCTTCTCAGCTACGCTCATACCATTTGCCTACACTGTAGCCGCTATATGGAAAGGTGACTATAAAGAATGGATAAAACCCACCTGGATATGGAGTCTCTTTGCCGGTGCCGTATTGGGTACGGGTATTATGATGGGCGGTGCATGGGCTTATGAATCACTCAATTTCGGTGGATTCTGGGCCTGGGA
>DINJ01000189.1:0-1300 GCA_002423665.1 Bacteroidetes bacterium UBA5543
GTAAGTTCCGCATGAAACAATGGGGTCGGCGGAAAATTGTGGAACAGCTCAAAATGCAGCAAGTTTCAGATTACTGTATCAAAAAAGCGCTGACGGAAATAGACGAAGAAGAATACCTGCAAACCCTGAAATCGCTGGCAGAGAAAAAATTGAAAGAACTGAAATCAGAGAAAAACATATTTATCCGCAAGCAAAAAATGTACCGCTACCTGGTGCAGAAGGGGTATGAAAGCAGCCTGGCCAACGAAGCTATTAACGAAATCTTAAAAAAATAAATCGCAACAATACCCGTAATAATGGGTTATATTTACATAAACCGTCCCGTTATGGTACAGCAGGTAACACAAGGCGTAAGTATTACAGTGGAAACATTTTTCCAGCCCGAGCAGTCCAACTCAATGACTAATGAGTACCTGCACGCTTACCGTATAACGATTGAAAACCTGAGTCCCACGCCGGTCCAACTCATCAGTCGCCACTGGTATATATCCGATGTGTATTATGGCACTGAAGTACGAGAGGTGGTGGGCGATGGTGTAGTAGGCGAGCAACCAATCATCCAGCCCGCCGAATCTTACCAATATATTTCAGCTGCCAATCTGCGTTCAGAAATAGGCCGTATGCGCGGTACCTACGAAATGGAAAACCTCTTCGACAAAACACGTTTCACGGTAAACATTCCCGAGTTCCCCTTGGTAGCGCCGTTTAAGATGAATTGATTTTACTTGAACACACAATTCTTTGCCGTCCACCAGGGATGAATCTCATATGCTAATCTGCCCGCCTTAATAGCAGGGTCGGTGTTCAGCAATTCTTTTACTTCTTCTTCTGTGTGGCAGTCGAAAATAAATATGCCCCGCCAGTTTCCGTTGTCGCCAAATGGGCCGGCAACCACTATTTTACCCATCTCCGCCAGACGGTTGATATTGGCCATATGCCCACGCTGTATGTCATTTATTTTGGCTGTATCTGTTATTTCGCTCCGCCGTTCCCCTTTCGTCAGCATTACAAAATAATACTGTTTCATCTCGAAGCCCTCTTCCTTAGGCGCTTCTTTGGTTTGAGCAGCTGAGTTGAATACCAGGCCTGCCAGCAGAAAGACAGTAAAAAAGTATCTCATAAATTAATGTTATTATAAAGCAATTTAAAATGTTTTGCGCGTAATATTTCCGTACCTTTGCGCGCGAAACGGAAAAAGCCCTTCCTTTTTCGATTGAGAGGAAGGGTTTTTACTTTACAATAAAGATATTATGAATATACGCAATATAGCGATCATCGCACACGTTGACCACGGTAAAAC
>DINJ01000189.1:1390-24042 GCA_002423665.1 Bacteroidetes bacterium UBA5543
ATGAGGTGCATGATGCAGTATTTGAATTGTTTTTCCAACTGGATGCCAGCGAAGAGCAGCTGAACTTTACTACCCTGTATGGTTCTTCAAAGCAGGGATGGTTCAATACTTCATTAACACCCACGGAGGATATTACGCCGCTGCTGGATACCATACTGGAAATCGTTCCCGAACCTAAGGTAGAAGAAGGTACACTGCAAATGCAGATCACTTCCCTGGATTACTCATCATTCCTGGGCCGTATAGCTATTGGCCGCGTGGTGCGTGGCTTGCTGAAAGAAGGACAGCCGGTGCAACTGTGCAAGTTGGATGGCAGCACTGTAAAGAGCCGTATAAAAGAGCTGTACACTTTTGAAGGCATGGGCAAGAAGAAAGTGACAGAAGTAGCAGCAGGTGATATCTGTGCTATAGTAGGTATTGAAAACTTCCAGATAGGTGAAACAGTTGCTGATTTTGAAAATCCCGAGGCGCTGCCAATCATACCGATTGACGAGCCGACGATGAACATGCAGTTCAGCATCAACAATTCACCGTTCTTCGGCCGTGAAGGTAAGTTCGTTACCAGCCGCAACATACGCGACCGCCTGTACAAAGAGCTGGAAAAAAACCTGGCCTTGCGTGTAGCTGATACAGATGATGCGGATAAGTTCCTGGTATATGGCCGTGGTATATTGCACCTGTCTGTACTGATAGAAACTATGCGTCGTGAAGGCTTTGAGTTGACTGTAGGACAGCCGCAGGTAATTGCTAAAGAAATAGATGGCCGCAAATGCGAGCCTTACGAGATACTGGTTATTGATGTACCGTCTGAATACAGTGGCAAGGCAATAGACCTGGTGACGCAGCGTAAAGGTGAAATGCTGGTGATGGAAAGCAAAGGCGAAATGCAACACCTGGAATTTGATATCCCTTCACGCGGTTTGATAGGGTTGCGCTCTAACATGCTGACGGCTACTGCCGGCGAAGCTGTGATGGCTCACCGTTTCAGCGAGTACAAACCATGGAAAGGCCCGATACCCGGCCGTAACAATGGTGTGCTGATATCTAAGAACACAGCAACAACAACAGGGTACTCTATTGACAAACTACAGGACAGGGGTTCTTTCTTTGTTGACCCGGGAGAAGAAGTATATGCAGGCCAGATACTGGCAGAGCACATCAAACCGGGAGACCTGGTAGTAAACGCAACGGAACCTAAGAAGCTGACTAACATGCGCGCCAGCGGTAGCGATGACGCAACACGCATTGCCCCTAAAACGCTGATGACCCTGGAAGAGTGTATGGAATACATTCAGCAGGACGAGTGTATAGAGGTTACGCCTAAAAGCATAAGGTTGAGGAAGATACAGCTGAACGAGGAAGACAGGAAGAAATACGAGAAGATGCTGAAAGCAGAAGCATAATCTTTAACTCATAATTAAAAAGCCTGCAACAAATCTGTTGCGGGCTTTTTTGTGTTCCTGCTAACTATCAGGCTGTTTTAATCGTCGAAGATTTTATTGTCTAAAAAGGGAGTCAATATCATGCAAGTATTAAAGCTATTTAACTATTTTTATATTCCCGATATCTTAAACTTATATTAAAATTTTGTCGTGTTGAAAAAAGGGATACTTTTTGTCATTGTATTATTTACCACATTCTTGTTCCTGGGCAACCAGGCAAAAGCCACCCACGCAGCAGGCGGCGAGCTGGTGTATGAATGGGTAAGTGATTCCACATACAGGTTTATCTTCAAATTTTATAGGGATTGCGGTGGTGCGCCTGAGCCAAACTCTGTTGTGTTTTGTGCTAAGAACACCTGCAGTAACCAAAACTATTCGCGCATCATGGCCAAGTTATCTCAATTGCCCGGCGGCGCCAGCAACGGGTCGCAGGTGTCTACGGGATGTGCTAACCAGAAAAATAAATGTGATAGCCTGGCATCGCCAATTCCGGGTTACAGAGAATGGTGGTATTCTGTAACATTTACATTGCCCGGTGCTTGTAGTGACTGGGTATTCTCAGCAGCCATAGCTAACAGAAACAGCTCTGACAATCTGCAGAATAGTGCCGGCCAGATTTTTTATGTTGAGACCCGTTTTAACAGTGTGGTAGCTCCCGGTAACTCATCGCCGGTCTTTTCAGTAAAGCCGGTACCATATGTCTGCCTTAGCCAAAATTATCAATATAATAATGGTGGCGTTGACCCGAACAACGATTCTGTTGTTTTCGACATGGTGATGCCACTTGCTATTGGCAATGCGAATAACTGTGCCTTATCTCCATTCAACACTACGTTTGCTACCGCATCGCCGTCATATAATATTAGTACCAACCCCTTCCAGACAAATAATACATTTACTATCAATCCACTTACAGGCGAGTTAGATTTTACACCCGGGTTACAGGGCTCACATACAATTACAGTGCGTGCGCGGGAGTATCGCAATAATGTTTTGATAGGCTCTATAATGAGGGACATACAGGTACAGGTAATTCCCTGTGCAACATCCAGCGTCACACCAACTATTTCTAACGATTCCATAAGTGTTACCGGGTCTGCGGTATATTCAGGTGGCACAATAATAGGCTGCGCAACTAAACAGTTTTCGTTCTGTTTCAATATTAAATCAACAGATACTGCTGCCAAGCTTGTAGCAACTGACAACCATGGCATTGCCTTACCGGGCTCAAGCATTGCATATACCAACCTTCAAACAGATTCAGTAAGAGGTTGCGTAACATGGACGCCGTCAGCCACAGATACAGGTACGCGTGTATTCGTGGTTACGGTTAAAGATTCCAGCTGTGCGTCTGGAGGTGTGCCCATTAACTATGCTATTACTGTACCAGTATATGTATGGGCGGTAACTGCGGCATTGAAAGACACTACGATTTGTGCCGGGCAAAGTGTACCTATCACAGGGGTTGGCGGTACTGCCTATATATGGTCTGTTGTTCCGGGTGGGTCTCCTTTAACCTCGCTAAGCTGTACTTCTTGCAAATCGCCTATTGCAACGCCAAGCGTTACTACAAGCTATATTGTAAACTCCAATAGTTCACAAATTTGTAATCAGAATACCGATACTGTAACTGTAACTGTTTTGCAGTTGCCTGTTGCAAGTGCTACCAGTAATTCTCCGGTATGCCCTGGAGATACTTTGAAATTGATTGGAAATACAACTGCAGGAGCCACCTATTTGTGGGCCGGGCCAAACGGATTCAGTTCTTCATTACAATCGCCTGTAATACCTAATGCACAAACAGTAAATTCAGGCTTTTATACGTATAACCTGATAAGAAATGGTTGTACCTCACAACCGTACATCATGCAGGTATATGTAGGACCTCCGGCTGCACCGATAGCCTCAAGCAACAGTCCGGTGTGCGTAGGCAACCAGCTGATACTAACCGCTACCACTATCAGTGGTACAACTGTTACTTATCACTGGAGCGGACCTAACGGTTTTACTTCTAGCCAGCAGAACCCGATAATAAATAATGTGGGTTTTGCTGATTCTGGCAACTATATAGTGTATGCCACTAAAGATGGTTGTGTTACTTTTTCAGATACGGTTAATATAAAAGTAAACGGGCTGCCGGCAGCACCTGTTGCCACTGTTGATACTGTTACATATTGTCAAAATGCCACCGCGAGCGCTTTAACTGCAACAGGCACAAACCTGAAGTGGTATACTGTAGCTACCGGCGGTACAGGTAGCAGCACGCTTACTCCATCTACCGCCAACGCAGGTACGTTTACCTACTACGTATCGCAAACGGATGGTAATGGTTGCGAAGGGCCGAGGGATTCGGTAAAAGTGGTAATTACGCCTAAGCCTTCTAACCCCGGCGTCACCTCAAACATAGCATACTGCCAGGGAGCAACAGCCTCTGCGCTGACCGCAACGGGTACTAACCTGAAGTGGTATACAACTCCTTTCGGTGGTACACCGCTAAGCGGGGCCCCGGTACCAAGCACGGCCACTCCGGGCAATACAACTTTCTATGTATCACAAACAAGCACAACAACAGGTTGTGAAAGCGACCGCACCCCGATAACGGTGACGATATATGCTACCCCGCAGGCTCCGGCTACTGCCTCTCCCGTATCCTATTGCGTAGGCGGCCCTGTAGCCCCAGCATTATCAACATTGGTTATTGGCAGTAATATATTATGGTATGCTGATTCCACAGGCGGTACTGGCAGAAGTACTCCGCCAGCCATAAGTACATCTACCGCTATGACGGATACTTTTTATGTAACCCAGACTTTGAACACTTGCGAGAGCAAAAGAGCAATGCTGATAGTAATAGTTAATGCCATACCGGCAGCACCGGTTACAACAGATACGTCGTACTGCCAATACGCAACAGCGGTAGCTCTGACGGCAGCTGGCCAAAATCTGCTATGGTATACCGCGGCGACCGGCGGCACCGGAACAGCAACAGCCCCTGTGCCATCTACCGCCAATGCAGGCACATTTAAGTATTATGTTTCACAGACCGTGAACGGTTGTGAGAGCCCAANNGCCTGTCGGCAACGACGACTCTATATGCCAGTACAGCGTCACCGGTCCGATATCCGCAACTGGGGTTAATCTGCGTTGGTATTCTATCCCTGTTGGTGGTGCTGGCAGCTTTACGGCACCTACTCCATCTACAATCACACCCGGCACCTATTACTGGTATGTAAGCCAGCAGATAAACGGATGTGAGAGCGAAAGAGATACGTTAGAAATTGAAATTGTAACAAAGCCCGCACCGCCACAAGCGGATACTACAGAGTTGTGCCTAAACGTGAACGCTATGCCGTTGACTGCTACAGGGCAGAACCTGCTGTGGTACAGTGTGCCGACAGGCGGCACGGGCAGCCAGGTAGCGCCAACGCCTAATACTTCATTTATAGGCACCAGCTATTATTACGTATCACAAACCATAGACGGATGCGAAAGCGACAGGGATACACTGTTAGTAATAGTAGATACCACCATCACGGCCAGGATCAGCTTGAGCGATTCCATGATTTGCGTGTACGATACGATAACGGTTACACAGACAGGCCAGCTGCCTGACACGAGCATATTTACCTGGGGCTGGAATGGCGGTACCGTGTTATCAGGAGATAGCTCGGGCCCCTATGTCATAAAATGGGATACCGCAGGTACTAAAATTATTACATTGAATGCAGACGACAACGGTTGTAAGGCTAATGATACAATAACACTGGAAGTTTTGCCTCAACCGGAATCATGGTTCAACTTGCCTGCTGAAGCATGTGTTGGTTCAGAGACAATATTTAAACTGGATACAATGCTGCAATACGCGGTAGGTTATAACTGGGTATTAGACCCGCGCGTAGGCATGAAAGATCTTGATACGAGCGGTATGGGCTTCACAATTATGTGGAAAGAACCGGGCGCACATATATTTAGGTTAAATACTGTTTCGCAATATGGATGTATCTCGCCCGAATGGTATGATACTGTAAATGTGAGGAATTACCCATTAGTTAAGATAATGCCCGTAAGCAGCAATACTATCTGCATCAACAGCACGATAACACTGAAAGCAGAACAGTTGACGGGAGTGTCGAAATTTGAGTGGTCTCCTGCTGAAAAGTTCCTGACGAACAACGGTGCGGAAGTGAATGCGAGGATCAGCAGTTCCGGTTACATCAGGCTTACGGCACAAGATGCCTTTGGATGTAAAGGGTCTGATAGCATGTACATTGACATTAAACTTTGCTGTAAAGCCATATTGCCAAGTGCATTCTCTCCTAACAAAGATGGCTTGAATGATATGTTTGGCATTATCTCCAACGGACGTTATAAAATTTACGATTTCAGGGTGGTGAACAGATACGGCAGGGAGGTATTCAGCACTACCAATCAGAACGACCGATGGGATGGAACCTATAATGGTACGTTGCAGAGCATGGGTACGTATTACTACTACATCAGGTATAGCTGCGAAGATGATAATGCTGACAATGTAGTAGAAGAACGCGGAGATGTAACGCTGGTGAGGTAAAAAAACGAAGTTGATATGAAACGCCCTCTTTAGAGGGCGTTTTTCATGCCTGGTATTTATTTTTGAAAGAATGAAAGAATTTGCACTGAAAAAGAATCTCCCCTGGCTTATACTTGGCGCATTGGCAACAGTATTAATTTCTGTAAATGTTATACGCGTGGCCGAGGTGAGCATTACACATGATGAGGCGCTAACTTATCAGTGGTATGTCACACACAGCTATGCAGACATTATTACAAACCACCAGCCTACAGCAAACAATCATTTTCTTAATAGCGTATTAGCCAAATTTTTTGTTGAGCTCTTTACTGATAATGTTTTTTTTCTCCGACTTCCAAGCCTGTTGGCGCATATTGGGTATTTGCTTTTTTCTATACTTATAGCACGGAGGTTGTACACCAATGCCTGGTGGGTATTGGCGTGCTTCATGGTGTTACAGCTAAACCCGTTTATGTTCGAATTTTTCGGTCTTTCCAGGGGGTATGGATTATCTATAGCGTGTATGATGGCAGCAATTATACAATTGCTGAAGTATAAACATACAAAGACAATGCGTGCATTAATATTCATGTACGTTTGGTTATTCCTGTCTGTATTCAGCAGCCTGTCTATGTTGAATGTTGTATTGGCGTTTACAGCAGTCATATCTGTTTACGGACTTGCGCAGTATAAAGAAAAGTTGGCATTACGCGGGGGTATAGCTGCAATAGTGCTTACTGCATTGATACTGCTTGCCATATACGAACCGGTGCGTATACTTATAGAGCGAGGCCAATTTTATTTCGGTGGCGAAACAGGCTTTGTGCAGGACACGCTTAAAACTTTAATAGGAGAATCATTGTATTTGCCGGAAGAAAGTAAGTTGGGTATTTATTCAGGATGGGTAATTACGCTGCTGATAATAATCACAGGCATATATTGGTTAGCAAAAGTATATAGAGAAAAGGATGTGACAAGTACAGGGGTGTTGTTATGGTTGTTGTTGGTTATCCCGGCCCTTAGTACATTAACACAGCATATACTATTCGGCAACAAGTATCTGATAGAAAGAACCGCGTTGTTTTTTTATCCGTTATTCGCATTATACATTACACACACAATTGCTCAAGCTCGTAAAACAGGAAAAATTCTCATCAGTGCATTGCTGATAGTATTGTCTGTAAACTTTTTAAGCAATATTAACCTTAAGTCTGCCAGAACATGGGAGTTTGACAGCTATGACAAATGGCTGCTGGACAGGATGATTGCATTGAAAAAAGATGATGGTGAAATAAAAATATACCTGGACGGGTATTTCACTCCGGCATTCAGGTATCGTATACCCAGGGAGTATCCTGAAGGAACCTTTGGTTATATTGAGGGCCATAATGAGAAGGCTTATGAGTGGAATGAGTATGATTTTTGCCTGATACGTAAAGAAGAAGTACATAAGATACCCACCCATTTTGTATTAGATACAGTTGTTTCCAAGTTAGAGTTTCATTTGTACCGTCGTAAAGATTAGCATTATTAAATACCATATTTTTGCAGTATGAATAAAGAACAAAAGCTGCGTGATATACTCAACCAACGTATACTGGTGATAGATGGTGCTATGGGTACCATGATACAGAGGTATAAGCTTACCGAGGCAGACTATCGTGGTGAAAGGTTTAAAGACTATCCCAGCGACCTGAAAGGTAACAACGACCTGCTGGTGCTGACACAACCCCAGATAGTGAAGGAGATTCATCGTGAATACCTGGATGCTGGTGCGGATATACTGGAGACAAATACATTCAATGCACAAGCTATATCGCTGGCGGATTATGATATGCAATCTCTGACATATGAAATGAATGTGGCTGCTGCGAAGCTGGCACGCGAAGCTGTGGATGAATATATGCAGGAACACCCGGGCACACAGAAATTTGTAGCGAGTGCGATAGGTCCGATGAATAAAACATTATCCCTCTCTCCGGATGTGAATGACCCGGGCTATCGTGCTGTTACTTTCGATGAAATAGCAGATGCATATACCGAACAAATAAGTGGACTTGTTGATGGGGGGGCGGATATACTATTGATGGAAACCATCTTCGATACGCTGAATGCCAAAGCCGCTATTTATGCCATTAATACATATTTTCAGCAAACAGACAAAGAGCGCCTGCCATTGATGATATCAGGTACGATTACCGATGCATCGGGCCGCACGCTTAGCGGACAGACGCTGGAGGCGTTCTATATCTCCGTGATGCACGCCGAGCCGTTGAGCATTGGTTTGAACTGTTCGCTGGGTGGAAATGAAATGCGTCCTTATGTAGAAGAGTTGTCTGAGCTGGCTTCCTGCTACATCAGCTGCTACCCCAATGCAGGGCTGCCTAATGCAATGGGCGAGTACGATGAAGAGCCAAAAATGACTGCTGATATTGTAAAAAGTTTTGCAGAGCAGGGGTGGGTGAATATAGTAGGAGGCTGCTGCGGCACTACTCCCGACCATATACGTGAGATTGCGAAAGCTGTGAAAGAATTAAAGCCCAGAAAACTGGAGGAGGTAAAAGAGATAGTATAGCTTTACTCATAGAACTGACCGGTATCCAATATATATGCTAAAGTTGCCCAAGTGGTACCAACAAATTTGTCAATGTCTCGTATGTGGGCAATAAGGCAGGATGTACCACATTCAAGAACCGAATAGGGATCGAGGTTATATAACGTATTACCTCGTAGTGTAACAACTCCATTGATTCTGAAAAGACTGTCTGTTGTTTGTTCCTTTATTGGGTAATATTCAGCAATGTTAATACGGATGATGTTCAATACGGAATCTAAGTCATGAGATTCTCTATTATCATCCGAATAAACATTATCGGAATTAATATTAAATTTTGGATCAATTATTTCATTCCATTTTGTATCAAATAATGATGGCTCAGTCGTTGCAGTAGATTTGATTAGAAATAAGAAGTTATCAAAGGTCGGAGATAAATGCTGATTAGTAATAATAGCATTATGCAATGACAATAAAAAAGCATCATAGCTGAGATGATCCAGCGAGTTTCCTACTTCTAATATTATACATTCGTAGAACTCTTTTATAGTCATTAGCTTTTATTTTACGCCGAAGTCAACCCTGTAATAAAACAGTGGTAGAAACCCGAGTTGGTATTGTGTAATAAAAGGATAAGAGCCTTGAGCTGCCAGGTCGTAGTTATATGATTGTGACAACACGTTTTTCGTGTTCAGGATATTTACCAGGTCTATGGCGATTTCATGTGTCAGCCTTTTTGCGTTGATACGCACACCCAGTTTTATATCCGTTCTGAAATAGTCTTTGAAGTGGAGTGTATTACGCAGCGAATCAATTACTATCATATCTCCGATAACATTGGATGCTGCTACATCAGGCGGAGAATACAGCCTGCCACCTGCATAGGTGATTTTCAACCCCGTCAATAGTGTGCTGTTTTTACCCAGCTTGTATTCATACCCGGTCAGCAGGTTGGTAGCGTAGCGGCCATTGTAGTCGGTGTTGCGATATATTCCGTCGTTACCTTTTGCTTTTGAATCGAACACTGCTGCTGAGAACAATATATAATAGTTCTTAGAAAAGCTTTTTTCAAAGGTCAGTTCAAAACCATAATTATATCCTGTGCCGCCGTTTACCAAAGTGTCCGGGAACAACCTGCTGAAGTTAGAACCCTGGTTCAGCCCTGAGAAAGATGAACCTGCTCTTTGTTCTATAGGAACATTGTACAGGTATTGATAATACACTTCGCTGCGCAGACGTAATGCCCTGGAGAAGATATGCTCGTAACCCGCAACTGTATGATGGCTACGTGTAAAGTCTATATTGTAGTTGTGCATGGCTGTTGTAGGGTTGGTAGGTAGCACAGCAAAGTATTGGTATAGTGGCTGCAACTGGCTGTGCAATCCATAACCCAATGTAAATACATTGCTCGCGAAAGTATATTTCATGGCTACTCTAGGTTCCAATGCTTTCGATTGGTTATGTGTCAGGTATTGGCCATGCAGCCCTGCAGTAAAAGTAAGGGCGTCACTTGGTCTGTATTTATATTGCAGGTACGCTTGCAACAGGTTGGTACCCCCTTGGAAATCCAGCCTGTGTTGCCATGTTTGCAATGTAGGCGGATATTGCCTGCTACTATCTATCAGGTTCAGGTGATAATAATTATTGATGATGCCCGCTTTAACGGTATGCCGGCCCGAAAATTTCTTGTTGATATACCAGTGTGCTACGGTTGAGTTCGTAACAAACTTGTAACCCAGTATATACTTCAATGAATCTACATGGTAGTTTGCATCACGAAATACCTTATCGTGCCGTGCATGTATATCAGTAGTTGCCTGCGCTACTGTAACTCTTGTATAAGTACTGGGGTTGATGATATAACTGAACGATGTGCCCAGCACACCCATATTACTACCGAAGTATTGGTCACGGTCAGACTCCCCGTACAGTTCTTCAGGCTGCTCATTGATATTGCTTACAATCAGGTCTATCTTGCTGAGGCCGCCTATGCCAAAGAAAGAGAGGTTAGCCTTTTTTCCCATCGGGAAGTTTAGTTTCACCGCAGCATCCTGGTAGTTGGGCACTGAGTTAGTACCAATCTTGATATTTAAGCCTTCGAACAACTTGAGCGTCGAGTACCGATAAGTAACTAAGAAAGATGATTTGTGTTTGCGGGAGATAGGCCCTTCCGCAGCGAGCTCAGTGCCGAGGAAACCTAATTGCCCTGTAAATTCATATCTATCTGCATTACCATTACGCATTTTCAAATCGAATACGCCGGCTGTAGAGTTGCCATATTCAGACGGAAAAGCCCCCATAAAAAAATCGCTGTTGGCGAGCGTCTTATTGTTGAGGATAGTTACCGGCCCACCTGATGTACCAGATACTGCAAAGTGGTTAGGGTTTGGAATATCAATATCTTCTAACCTCCAGAGAATACCCTGAGGGGAGTTGCCTCTTACTATAATATCATTGCGCGAATCGTCTGCACCGAGCACACCTGCAAAGTTGGACGCCATACGTGCAGGGTCAGCACGACTGCCCGCGTAGCGTTCAGTTTCCTGGACGTCAAATGTTTTGGCGCTTACCAATGCCATTTCATTGATATGGTCGCGACGGTCAGTTATTTCCACCTCATCCAGCTTAGTGGCAGATTCTTCCAAAGACAGGTCCAGCAATACTTCTTTGGCAGATGTGACTAATACGCCCGGTATGTTTATACTGTTGTAGCCGATGTATGATACTTGTATGGTATGCTTGCCAACAGGGATATTTTTGATAATGAAATTGCCGTTGTCATCGGTTGCCGTGCCTATCGGGGGGTCAACAGTTGTGACTGCAATCGTAACACCTGTAAGAGGTATTTTCGACTCCTTATCAGTAATGTTGCCCTTGATGGTTTGCGTGTATTGAGCAGAACAAAATACGGGTAATATCAGTCCTGTGAGCATCAGCCATATTCTTTGCATAGCAGCATTGTTGAAGTATTAAATATACTTCATTTAAATAATGTTGTATGCAAGTAGTATTTCTAATTCACCTGACGTGGATCGCCCATTTTACCGGACTGGTAGTCGGCATAGCAGCGCATAATCTGCTCCTCGCTGTTCATTACGAATGGCCCGTAAGAATATACAGGCTCGTTGAGTGGTTGGCCACCGAGTACAAATACTTCCGCTCCTTCTTCGCTGTACAGGTTGATGACATCTCCATCTCTTTTGTACAGCACCAGTTGATTGGGTTTTAATTCGTGCTGGTCTTCTATTTCTACTTTGCCACTTACACAATAAGCAAATGCATTGTGTGTAGGGTCAACGGGAATATCCAGGCGCGATTGCTTATTCAGTTTGATATAATAGTAGAATGTAGGCGTGAAAGTTTTGATGTCTGATTTATAACCCATCAGCTCGCCCAGTACTACCCTGCCTGTAAAATTCTTCTTCACAATTGTAGGCATCTGTTTGCCACGGTGTACTATGGTAGTGGGGTCATCGTATTTATTTTGGGCAGGCATATTCAGCCATATCTGGAAGCCATGCAGGCTACCGCCCTCTTTCTTCAGCCGCTGTCCCGACTCCTCCATATGTATAGCCCCCTTGCCCGAGCTGAACATCATGAACTCGCCCTGCTCTATCTGAAAATCATAATTCAAACTATCCTTGTGGTGCCCGCTGCCGGAAAGGAAATAAGTAGTAGGTATTACGCCGGCATGAGGGTGAGCATCAACACGTAAGGGGTTCGNNGGTTTACGTCCACAGGGCCAAACTCGTCAAACATCACAAAGGGCGACACATAATCAAGATGGTTGCCCGCAAAGGCGCGCACTACCGGCAGGGTGCCTACATTCACCCTGTCTGAATTGAGTATGCGATGTATCTTCCTATGCCCTTTGCCGGAGTACATACCCGACTGGCCAAACAGGAAATTGGGCACTGCAAGCGAAGCGCCGATAATAGCCGAACCTTTAATGAATTTCTTCCTGGACATCATACCCTAAAATTACGGCATTATATTAAACGAAAGCACAGGCTAATGTTTATACATCAATAGGGTTTATTTATTCTTTACCTGCACTCATCATCAGCCTTTTGGAAAGGGAAGTCAGTAGCAGTGTTTTTACAGCTATATCGGTGATACCCATTGTATTAGCAACAATACTCATGAAGGAGCTTTCTTTCATGTCCACATTGAAGTCGAGCACGATGATATCTGCAAGAACGGATAGTGTAGCCATATATAGCTCAGCAGGTANNCTATTATTTCATCAGCGCATCCGCGTTCTGCTCCAGGAATTGTTCTGTTTTAACGAGGTCGTCGTGCAGGAGCCTGTCGCTATCCATAAAAGGTATCTGTGCCCTTAATGCTGTACATATCTTTTCCAGTGCAGGAGAGCTTGTTCCCGGCCTGCGGAATTCCATAGCCTGTACAGCTGTCAGTAGTTCAATTGCCAGTACACGCTGCACATTCTTCATAAGCCTGTGCAGCTTGGTAGCGGCATTAGCACCCATACTCACATGGTCTTCNNAATTGTTTGTTTTGACTAACAATTGCCGCAGCTGTGTATTGCGCAATCATGAATCCGCTGTTCAATCCCGCATCAGGTGCCAGGAATGGCGGCAAGCCTCTTTGCCCGCTTACCAGCAGGTAGGTGCGGCGTTCAGATATATTTGCCAACTCGGACATAGCTATTGCCAGGAAGTCTAAATGAAGCGCCAGTGGCTGCCCGTGGAAGTTGCCACCGCTGATGATTTCATCCTCATCGTGGAAGACGATGGGGTTATCCGTTACAGAATTGATTTCGGTTTCTATCACATTGGTAACGGTATCAATTACATCGCGCGTAGCGCCATGCACCTGCGGCATACAGCGGAATGAATAAGGGTCCTGTACCTGTTTTTTGGGTACAGCCTGTATATCGCTGCCGTTCAGCAGTTCCATTAGTTGTTGTGCCGTAGTTATCTGTCCTTTGTGCGGGCGTACCCTGTGTATGGGGTGTTTGAACGGGTCGCTTTTGGAATGATAAGCATCTGTTGAAATTGCGCCGATAACATTCGCCCAGCGGTATAACCTTTCTGCAGCCATCAACGACCATGTGCCGTAGCTGCTCATAAACTGGGTACCGTTCAGTAGCGCCAATCCTTCTTTTGCAGCCAATGGAATTGGTTCCATTTCCAGTTCTTTCAGCACATCAGCACTTTCGCGCACTTTACCATTGTAGCGTACCTTGCCCATGCCAAATATCGGCAGGCTGAGGTGTGCCAGTGGTGCCAGGTCGCCTGAAGCGCCTAATGAACCTAACTGATACACTACAGGATAGATACCCATATTGTAAAAGTCAACCAAGCGTTGCACCACTTCGGTACGTACACCGCTATAACCCTGGCTGAGGCCATGTGCTTTGAGCAACAACATCAGTTTCACTACATCTTCTGGTACCTCATCGCCCATACCGCAGGCATGCGAGCAAACCAGGTTTTCCTGAAGCTGGGAAAGCTGGTCGTCGCTGATGCGCACATCGCACAAAGAACCAAACCCGGTATTAATACCATAATGAGTTTCGCCCTTTTGCAGTTTCTTCTCCAGATAATTGCGGTTGTCTAATATGCGGCCAATGGCAGCGCCTGAAAGGTTAATAGGTTTCGCACCCAGCGATTGCAGGTACTCAATAGATATATGATGAGGTAACTCCATGTGCAGATTTTGAGCCTGCAAATTACTTATTCGGCTGCAAAATCCTTAATGATAGCCGAAAGGTCTGCCTCAACGCTCTTTCTTACAGTTTCTGTGATGCGCCCCACCTCTTTACCACCTGAAAGGACGATGATGGTAGGCACATATGGTACTTTGTATTCTTCGTGTGCAGTACCCTTGCCTTTCTTCTCCCTGTCCAGCCCGTATAGTGTAAAGGTTTGTATAGGGTATCCTGTGGCATCCAATACTTTATACAGTTTAGGAATAAGGTTATGAGAATCCTCGCACCAGGTACCCATGAATACCACCAACTGATATTTATTCAGCTCAGCTTTCAGGTAACTGATATCTTCTGCATTGGGTTGGTATGTTTCAATACCGTCCGGCATCCATTTGAAAGATTCCTCTGCTTGCAGGTCTGTAAATGCAAACTGTCCTGTGAACACCAGTTCGTTCCTGCCGTTGATAGCCTTGTCAAATGTTCCTTGTGCCTGTGTATGCATGACTGTAAATATTGCCAGTGCCAGAAATAAGATACGCATGGTGGATTACTTAATGCTGTTTTTGAGTTGTACCAGCTTATTGCGCAGTTGCAGCAGCGAGTCTTTCAGGTCCACCGATTGTACGGACACTTTTTTGCTTTCTTTCAGCTTGCCTTTAGCGCCTGCAATGGTAAAACCTCTTTCTTTCGTCAGGTGGTAAATGGTACGTATTTCCTTTATCTGCTCGGGAGTGTACAACCTGTCCCCCTTGCGGGTGGTGCGTACTTTCAGCGCAAATTCATTGGTCCAGTAACGTATGTTGGAAGTTCTGACATTGAATATTTTGGCGACTTCGCCTATGGAATAGTATTTCTTGTCTCCCTCCCAATCGGTGAACTTATCATCAATGGGAGCTTCTACAACTTCTTCCTTTTTTTCAATTTTCTCTGCTTTCTTAGCGACAGGTGGGGGCGCGGCAATTACTTCTTCAACAACCTCTGCCACTGCTTCCTCCGCCTCTTTTTTCTCCGGTTTTTCCTTCTTAGCCTTGGGTGCAGATTTCTTCCTGCCCACAGCGTTAAGCTGCTCCGGCACTATCTCTTCTCCAAACAATGTCAGTATATGCGTACCCATCAATTACAAAGTAACAAAATTAACCTAATCATAATCCATGATGTTTAAAAATCTATAATGGCTGTATATGCAGCAATCGGATATAGGTATATAAGGCAAGGCTTTTTAGGTTAATTTTGCAGGGTGATGAAGTTAGCAGAATTATACAGCCGGGCTTTGCAATTTGATTCTCTCAGCATGGAAGAGGGGGTGTACCTGTTTCATAACGCCCCGCTTGCGGAATTGATGTTCGTTGCCAACGAGCTACGTAAGAAACAAGTGCCGCATGGTAAGGTTACCTGGATCATTGACCGCAATATGAACACCACCAATGTTTGTATCGCCAACTGTAAGTTCTGCAACTTTTACCGCATACCCGGACACCCTGAATCGTACATCACAGATATAGAAACCTATAAAGAGAAGATTGAAGAAACCTTCCGCTATGGTGGTGAGCAACTGCTGTTGCAGGGTGGCCACCATCCTGAGCTGGGACTGGATTATTATACCACCCTCTTCAAGCAACTGAAAGAACTTTATCCCGACCTGAAGCTGCACGCCTTAGGCCCGCCCGAGGTAGCGCATATCTGCAAGGTATCAGGTGTTAGTCATAGCGAAGCATTGACAGCACTTAAAGAAGCAGGTATGGACAGTATGCCCGGCCCCGGCGCCGAGATATTGAACGACCGTGTACGCCGGCTGATATCGAAGGGTAAATGCGGCGCGCAGGAATGGCTGGATATCATGCATGAAGCGCATAAGGTAGGATTGACTACACCCGCCACTATGATGTTCGGCCATGTAGAAACGATAGAAGAGCGTTTTGAGCACCTGGTGAAGATTCGCGAAGTGCAGGCTAAGAAACCGGAAGATGCCAAGGGCTTTATCGCTTTCATCCCCTGGACATTCCAGGATGTGGATACGCTGCTGAGGCGCATACGTGGTACTAAAAACCTGACGACTGCCGAAGAGTATATACGTATGATAGCCATGAGCCGCATCATGCTGCCCAATGTGAAGAACATACAGGCATCGTGGCTGACGGTGGGTAAAGAAGTGGCTCAACTTTGTTTGCATGCGGGTGCCAACGATTTTGGTTCTATTATGATAGAAGAGAACGTAGTAAGCGCAGCGGGTGCGCCACACAGGTTTACCTACAAGGGCATACAGGACGCCATACGCCAGGCAGGCTTCGAACCGCAACTCCGCAACCAACAGTATGAGTTCAGGGAGATACCGGAAACCATAGAGGAGCAGGTGATTACTTATTAAATACAGAACAGAATTTATACATTTAGCCGTCCGCATATACCGGACGGCTTTTTTATGTTGTCACTCATCCTGCTTTGCATATTCGCTTTTACTGCCGGCTTTGTTGACGCCGTAGCGGGCGGCGGCGGACTGATACAACTGCCCGCTATGTTCATACTCCAGCCGCAGCTATCGCTGGTGCAAACATTGGCCACTAACAAAACAGCATCTTTCTCTGGTACATCTGTTGCCGCTATACGTTATATCAGGCGGGTGGACATTGACTGGAAACACCTTTCACCCATTATCCTATCCGCACTGGTAGCATCATTTGCGGGCGCATTGCTGGTGAGCTTTATTCACAAGGAACAGTTCATGCCCTTTATTATTAGTGCATTGGTGTTGGTACTTGCTTATACAATATTCAAGCGCGAACTGGGTATGCACCATAATGTAAAACCAATGTCGCAAACGAAGTACCTGGTATCAGCAATAGCAACAGGTGGTATACTGGGTTTGTACGAAGGGTTGATAGGACCTGGTACTGGCAGCTTCCTGTTGTTTGCGTTTATCACCTTATTCGGTTACGATTTTCTGCACGCATCGGCTAATGCTAAAATCATCAATGTGGCTGCGAATATCGGTGCGCTCTTATTTTTTATTGCCAAGGGCTTTGTTGTATGGAGTATTGCTATTCCTGTTGCCTTGTGCAATATGGCGGGTAACTATGCAGGTGCGCACGTGGCCATTAAAAAAGGCAGTGGTTTTATCCGGCTGTTTTTTATCCTCGTTTCAGTTGCTTTGATTATTAAGCTGGGGTACGACTATCTATAAGACCGGTGCCTTTAGTCCTGATAGCTTTTCAATAGCAGCCTTAATAGTTTCTTCTTTTTTGGCGAAGCAGAAGCGGATGATTTTATCATCCTGTTTGTTGCTGTAGAATACACTTACAGGTATAGTAGCTACGCCATACTCTTTCGTCAGCCATATAGCAAACTCTGTATCGGGCATGTCGCTGATGTTGGCATATTGGGCGGTCTGGAAATAACTACCAGCAGCAGGTTGGTGTATAGTAAATGGTGTTTCTTTCAACAGCTCCAGGAAGTAATCCCTTTTCTGCTGCATCATGTTTTTTACATCGGGCAATGTGGGTTGCGATAAGTATTGCGCCAGTGCGTATTGTGCCGGTGTATTTACTGAGAAACACAAAAACTGGTGTATGCTGCGGAAGGCTTTTGTCAACTCAGGCGGGGCGATGACATAACCCATCTTCCAGCCTGTATTGTGATACACTTTTCCGAAAGAAAATATGGCAAAACTTCTTTGCCTCAGTTCTTCATGCTGCAAAACGGTGTAATGTTCTTTGCCGTCAAATACCAGTTGTTCATACACTTCGTCAGACAACAGAATAATTTCCGTACCACGCAGTATTTCAGCCAACTTGTCCCAGTCTTCGCGCGTCCACATGGTACCGGTGGGGTTGTGCGGGGTATTGATGATGATGGCTTTTGTCTTTGCAGTTATCGCGTCCTTCACCCTGTTCCAGTCAACGGTGAATGCAGGTGCGGTAAGTGGCACAGGCACTACTATTGCTCCGTTGATTTCTATATTGGGTATGTAACTATCATAAGCAGGCTCCAGCACTATTACCTCATCTCCTTTCTGCAATATGGATGTGAATGCTGTGTATATACCATAGGTAGCGCCAGGCGTAACCGTAATTTCATTCGCGCCGTCAATGTCTGCATTATAACGTCGTTTAAAATCATTCGCTATCGCATCGCGCAGTATCGGCAGCCCCGGCATGGGCGAATATTGATTGTACCCGTTCTGTACAGCTTCCGCAAGCAACACACCCAGCTTTTCATCTACCGGAAAATCAGGAAAACCTTGCGACAGGTTGATGGCATTATGTTCGGTAGCTAATGCGCTCATTACCGTGAAGATGGTCGTTCCTTTAGCTGAATGTTTTTGCGGTAAGTTCATTACAGGTATTTATCTCCTTTATTTCGTTTTACCTCGGCTACGTATTCTTTTATCTGCTGCTCGCGGCTACGCTCGCATATCAGCAGTACGTCTTTGGTATCTACCACTACAAATTCTTCCAGGCCCTGCAGCACTACCAGTTTATTATCATCAGCCTTTATCATGCACTCAGTAGCGTCAATCACCATTACGTTTTTGCCATATACGGCATTGCCCAGGTAATCTTTTTCTGAGTTGTCATATGCAGACTCCCACGTGCCCAGGTCGCTCCAGCCAAAGTATGATGGTATTACATACACGTTCTTGGCCTTTTCCATAATACCGTAGTCTATGGAAATATTGGTACACTGTGCATACAGCCTGCTGATAACATCATGTTCGCTCGGTGTATTGTACACACCGTCCGCCTGAGTGAATACTTCATTCAGCTCGGGCTGGTGTTTTTCCAATGCCTCCATGATGGTTTTTACATTCCATACAAATATGCCGGAGTTCCACAGGAAGTCGCCACTTTTCAGGAAAGTCTTTGCTAATTCAAGCGAGGGCTTCTCCGTAAAGGTTTTCACCTTGTACACCTTGTTCAGCTCTTCTTCTACATCGTACTGGATATAGCCATAGCCTGTATCGGGCCGTGTAGGCTTGATGCCCATAGTCAACAGGGCGTTATGGTTAGATACAAATGCCAGCGCGTCTTTTGCCGTCTTTTCAAAGGCCTTCTCGTCCATTATCAGGTGGTCGGCGGGAGACATGATGATATTAGCATCCGGGTTTTTAGCCATCATCTTGTGCGCAAAGTATGCAGCACAGGGACTGGTATTCTTACGTGAAGGTTCGCTGATAATATTTTCATCATTTACCTCCGGTATCTGCTGCTTCAGCGTTTCTATATATGCTTCGTTGGTAATGAAGTATATATTTTCCTTAGGCACGATATGGGTAAAACGCTGGTAGGTCCATTGTATCAGCGACTTGCCTGTGCCCAGCAGGTCAATAAACTGTTTAGGGTAACTGGTACGGCTTACCGGCCAAAACCTGCTGCCGACCCCCCCCGCCATAATGGCTACATAGTTGTTATTTTCGTTCATTGCTTCGATATAGAGGGGTAAAAATAGTATTTAATTAGGGAATGGATGATTGACGGGTATAGTAATTCAGCGATTTGATAATTCGTTAATTTTACTACTCATGAATGAATGTTTAATGCATTATAACGAATTGAACTGCAATGTGTTAAGAAAACAAATCATAACGGTATCTGTTTCTACGGATAAGCTATAAAATAGTAATCCTTCTTTTGGTAATAGTGTTCAGCAAATTCTTCTTTACGTAAACAGGGGCGGTTATTCAACCAGCGCTGCATGGTAGATACACGCATGGTGCAGGAAGCAAAGAGTTCAAAAACTTTTTCAGGCGTTGACCCGTAAAAATCTGCAGCACCCAGGCCGTGTTCAAATATTACGACGGGCTTGTGTTTTTTCAGCGTCTGTATCGCACCCTCCAGCACCAGCAATTCCGCGCCTTCTACGTCAATTTTTATCAGGTCTGGCTTATAGTCAGCAGGCAATATATTGTCCAGCAGTTCTGTTTCTACTTCTATTGTCGTGTCTTCTTCGTTGGNNTTGCTGAGCGCATAGCTGTGTGCCAGGCAATTTCTGTTGGCGGCGTATTTCCTGATCAGTCCCTCATACATAGCGGGTATGGGCTCAAAAGCATGGTGCTTTCCCTGTGGCGCATATTTCAGCATGATATCCAGCACTTCGCCCTTATGCGCGCCTATATCTATGCAGCAACTGTCTTTACTGCACACCTCAGCTATTACCTTTTTGGTCTGGCTGTCGTATTTCTGGTTTTTGGTAAAGTCAATGGGGATAGTCTTGATTATCTTTTTGAGCAGTTGCTTCATTATCCATTTATAACGCAGGTAAATGTATAATTTTTTTAATAGCAGATTATCTACACATCATAGATATTCCCCTCTATGGCTACCAAGGTATTGGGGAATACCGTCATCGCCTCATCGCGGAAGGGAGCGAGTTCGCGGTACTTGGATGAGAAGTGGCCTATGAGCAGTTGTTTTACCCCGGCCATTTTCGCTACTTCTGCCGCCTGCACTGGCGTACTGTGGNNGGTAACGTGCCTTAGCCTTTTCTGCATCCTCGTGCAGGTAGGTGGCTTCGTGGTATATGGTATCAGCCCCCTGTATGTATTGGATGAATGAATCGGTAAACAATGTATCAGCACAAAAGGCGTATTTTTTCACTTCAGGCCCGTCAGTGGTCAGTACGTCATTAGGTATCACCGTCCCGTCTTTTCGGGTATAATCTTCTCCCTGTTTCAGCCTGTCGTAAAAGTAGCGGGGTATCTCGTAGTCGCGGCATTGTGCGGGCAATAATTTACGCCCCTTGGTTTTGCTTTCCACCAAAAAGCCATGGCAGCTGATACGATGCTCTACCGGGAAACAAGATACTTTGAAAGCCTCATTATCTACCAGCAGACCAGCACCTTCAGGCAATGGGTGGAAATGTAATTTGTAGGTGAGTACTGTATCCGCCCAGTCCAGTATATCCTGTAGCATGGGCATAATAGGCGCCGGGCCGTACAGGTGCAGGTCTGCCTGCCTGCCCAGTAAACTCATGCTGTTGATGAGGCCGGGCAAACCAAAATAATGGTCTCCATGCAGGTGGCTGATAAAAATATGGTTGAGCTTACTCCATTTTACACCATGCTTCTGCATCTGCACCTGGGTGCCTTCTCCGCAGTCTATCAGCAAATGCTCTCCGTACACAGATACTACCTGTGCAGTAGGGTTGCGGCCGAATGCCGGCAATGCAGAATTATTTCCCAGTATGGTTACTTTCATCTGAAAATAATTTTCTTTTCAAAGGCCCGTTGGAACTCGCCGGAGCCTTGTAAATACCCTGGCCGGCCAATCATCATCTGACTGAGTGCAGGTTCCAAACTCATGTAAACTCGTTTCATACAAACGCCTTAAAATAATTCAAGCGGCGATAAACAGGCGTTACAGTTATAGAAAAGAAATGGCTACAGTAAAATGTATTTTTCCTGTATATACAATGTTAAGGGATTTTACTTAAAAAACACAATGGGTTATTCTTCGCTCAATAAATCCCTTTCCAGTATTTCCATACTGATGATATCTACCGCCTCCTGCATAGTAGGGGCTATGTTCAACCTGTCGGCATCGTCACCTGCTTGTAAAGTTTGTAATGCTGCGGGCTGCAGACTTGTCAGTACAAAAGACTGTTGCGCTTCATAACAGGCGTCATGCACCTTCAATATTTCGCTTAATGACGTATTGTCGGCTGATACACAGTGTTGTAAGTCAATAATGAAGTTATTACTGTCATTACCGTAGTCCTGCATCACCAGTTCTGCCAGCTTGCCAGTCACAGCAGTGTCTATTACATCCGCCAATGGTGTAATTATCGTATATGTTGGTTTGGTATCAAATTTGAACTCCATAAACTGTAGTTTTAGTAATAGGAGTGTAATTTAGCATTAAATTAAAAATAACATTTTCACAGTATTATTTGTTTTACATTGTAGTAACATGTTATCGCGTAATGTACATATAACCAATCTTAATACCGGCTACACGACATTATTCGTTAATTTTATAAAAACAAAGCGAGGACTTAATTAATGGATCAAAATTTTTCGCCGAAAGTAAAGGAGATCATTTCCTACAGCCGCGAGGAAGCGCTTAGGTTAGGCAATGATTTCATAGGCACCGAACACCTGTTGCTTGGTCTTATCCGCGAGGGAGATGGCCTGGCTTTAAAGGTGCTGCAAAGCATGCACGTAGACCTCTTCGAGCTTCGTAAAGAACTGGAAGGTGCAATAAAAGATAAGAGCAATAAACCACTGGCCAATATCAACAGTCTGCCGCTTACCAAGCAGGCAGAAAAAGTGATACGTATTACGGTGCTGGAAGCCAAAGCGCAGAAGAGCGCAACAGTGGAAACGGAGCATCTTATGCTTTCTATTCTGAAAAACAAAGAGAACGTGGCAACACAGCTATTGAGCAATCATGATGTAGATTATGAGCGCTTCAAAGGGGAGTTGAGTATACTGCAGGGAGG
>DINJ01000189.1:24094-24482 GCA_002423665.1 Bacteroidetes bacterium UBA5543
GTTCGACAAGCGGGTAATCAGCCTCGACCTTGCAGCGCTGGTAGCTGGAACGAAATATCGTGGTCAGTTCGAAGAGCGCATGAAGGCCATAATGAATGAGCTGGAGAAGAACCGTGATGTGATTCTCTTCATAGACGAGATACATACTATTGTTGGCGCTGGTGGTGCTTCCGGTTCGCTGGATGCTTCCAATATCTTTAAGCCGGCGCTGGCTCGTGGCGACCTGCAATGCATTGGCGCGTCTACGCTGGATGAGTACCGTATGTACATAGAGAAAGATGGCGCGTTAGACCGTCGCTTTCAGAAGGTACTGGTAGAGCCGCCAAGTGTAGAGGAAACCATCACTATTCTGAATAATATCCGTTCCAAATACGAAGATTTTCACAAC
>DINJ01000059.1 GCA_002423665.1 Bacteroidetes bacterium UBA5543
TTCATCGGTGTTCTTATTTCATGGCTCATGTTCGCCAAAAAATCGGATTTAGCCTGGTTCTTATCATCAGCATCCTTCCTTTTGTCCTCCAACTCCACATTTAAGCCCTTCAAATGCTCTGAAGCTATATGTACGATTGTTACGTTTGTAAACACCCACAACCTGCCCCTGATATTAGTTGACATCACTGGTTTACAAGCCACACTGAGCACTTGCAGCTCAGGTTCATTAAAAATCCATTTCCAATTTGAAATCACCTTACCCGGAGCTGCAAACAAATTTGCAGCTTCCTTAGTGATTTCATCTGCATTGGTTGCCCTTCCCCTAAGGTCGCGCATGGCAATCGCGAGCTCAGCAGCAGACACTTTGCCACTCTCAAGCCCCATCAAATCTGCCGCAGGTGTATTTAACCAACCCTCCTTACCTGTATCATCAACAAATACTACAGCTTCAGGTATAGTAGCTAATATCGCATTGAAACGAGTTGTTAGTTCCTCGGATGCAAAGTACACTTGCACCAGCATCTTTATATCCTTCAACCCGGTCCATGCAGCACTCACAAATACATCATGATCAGGTCCGAACTGAAACTCAGTATTATACCCAACAATAAACGCACCTTTAAACTCGCGTTCGGACACGGGTAATACCAATAGATTATACTCTGCAGCCCAATCAGCAGTAACCTGTGTAGTTTGCGGCTCGTTTTTAGTAAATGCTGATGACATCACTACAGGATCAATAAAACCCTTCGTGTTTGGGCTTGTGCTGTACAAGACCCTAGCGGTAATTGCATCTTCTGCAACAACCATCATTGCGAACTCAGCATGAGCATATTTACATAGCAATTCAGTGGTGTCCCTTCTTATTGCCAATGTATCACTATATCGCTTTAAAGGAGACAGTGCAACAAGAAAGTTTAAAGCTTCACTTTGCCAATCGATTTTAGGGGTATCTGCCAAGTCGAATTTGTATTTAGATGAATTCTTTTATTGAGGTAATCACCTCCAGTGGTGCACTGATATGCGGAAAATGTCCTTCTGCTTCAATAACCCTGAGCTTACTATTCTTAATATGATCACGCAAATATTCCGCTACTTCAAGCGGCACAGCTATATCTTCCTTTGTTTGTACCAAGAGGGTTTCCGTATTACACTTTGGCAATTCATGCCTGTAGTCAGACTGAAAAATAACTTTTGCTACAGACAGGGCTATATCCGGCCTGATTGCCGATAGTGTCTGTTCAAACCCTGCTGTAAATTCAGGGTTATCAGGGTTAGCCATAGCAGCAGGAGCAAAACCACTTACCCAGGCGTAATAGTTGTTAGACATCGCCAGGTACACACCATTCAACGCCTCCTGTGTGAAGCCACCCTTATAATCGCCATCATCCAGATACCTTGGCGACGCACCTACCAATACCATTTTACTGAACCTACCCGGCTCTTTATTATTGGCCAGAAGGCTGATCATACCGCTTACGGAGTGTCCTACCATTATTGCATTATCAATGTCTAAATTATGGCAGATATCCAGGAGGTCATCAGCGTATGTATGCAAACTATCATATTTATTTACACTGAAAGCGGTTGGGTCGGCATTTCCCGCTCCGGCATTGTCATATAGTACTATCCGGTATTGTTTTTCGAACGATGGCACTACGTCCTTCCAGGCATTCTGGTCTGTACCAAACCCATGTGCGAATATAATAGTGTCCTTCACGTCACCATTGCCAATAACGGTCACGTTATTCTTTTTCAGTGATTGTTTGCTCATGCTATCCTCTGTTATGTATGTATCAGGATATAAAATTATGCAAATTATCATTCACTAGTAAGTGAACATAATTGAATTAACATGCTTAATTTTGCGTATATAAAACAGGAATAGGGAGACCGGCTGTTTTTAATAAATCAAACAAATAGAGGATTTTGCAAAAGGTATTATTAATTGAGGATGACGTCCTTATCAGAAAAACTGTTGAGTCTAAATTACGAAAGGAGGGTTTTGAACTTACCAGTTGTAGTGATGGCAGAGAAGGCATAGAAAAAGCCAAATCGGAATTACCCGATATCGTCCTGACCGACGTTATGTTGCCCTACGCTTCCGGACTGGAAGTGGTGACTGCCGTTAAGTCTATTACCGATAAAGCCATCAAAGTAATAGTTTTTTCCTCCCTCGGCCAGGAGCAGACTGTTAGTGAAGCTTTTAACCTGGGTGCAGATGACTATATCACAAAACCATTCAGTCTTTCAGAATTATCAATCCGCATCAAAAAACAACTGGCTACCAGCAATCAAAAGTGACGGGCAGAGATACATTTTTCCGAATTATTTCACCTGAACACCTCTATACAGGTGCTCTTTTGTTTACAGTTCTTACAGCCCTGGTTGTATCGACAATATACCTGTTTCTGTACCTGAAGAAAAAGAGATTCAGAGTCAGGGCACTCCTTAACGATACTATAGATGATTGGATTACCGATGTAATTAACGAAGGAATTACCGGCGCTGTAAACATCCCCGAAAACCTCAACAGGTATCTCAGCAAAAAGGAGTTCAGGCAGTTTATCACCGATAAACTGATAACCATCAAAAAGAATATTAGCGGACAACCTGCTGCAGACGTTGAATCCATATATGCAAAACTGGGCTTGCAGGATGACTCTGTTGCCAAAATGCGTAGCATAAAATGGCACATAAAAGCCAGGGGTATATACGAACTGTATATGATGAACGTGCAGGATAAATCCGATGAGATAGCCGGTTTGACAAACCATAGGAATAAATTTGTCCGCAGAGAAGCCCAATCCGCCCTGGTTAGTTTTTACGGATTNNATTGGAATGGCAACACCTGAAATTATTAACACAACTACAGGGGTTTGACATGTCCCCGTTACCCAAACTATCATTGTGGCTGCAATCAGAAAACCCTTATGTTGTCCTGTTTGCGCTTAAGCTCGTTGAAATCTATATGCAATATGAAGTGCACGATGTGGTTATCCAAAAACTTTCAGCGGAGGATGAAAGCATAAGATATCATGCAATAAAAGCACTTGGAACGATAAGCGGCAACGATACAGCTGCGATACTCATTAGTTATTTTAACCAGGAAACAACGACTAACAAGGTCGAAATATTAAGACAGCTATCTTCAGCAGGTAATAGTGGTGACTATAGTTTTTTATTGAGTTTATTGCATAACGAAAACAACACTGTAAAACTTGAAGCCATCAGAACTTTAATGAAACTGAATGGCAGCAGTTATGAAGTAACCACCGAGGAATCAAGTGAAAATGACATGCTAATGAGCATGAGCTTGCAGGTAAAAAAGGAACTGTTGTGGAGATAGGCACAATTATATCTGACGTACTGTTATACGGCATATTTACATATGCGGTAGTGTTGCTCATTTCCTATATCTTCATTGGCATTTTTTCAATAGGTGCGACAAATGACTATATGCATGAGAATCAGTTTACTGATTACCGAATATTAGCTTCATCGCCCCATGCACCCTCTGTAAGCATACTGGCGCCGGCGTATAATGAAGGCGCTACCATTATCGAAAATGTAAGGTCACTGCTATCCCTGTATTACAGCAATATTGAAATACTTATTATCAATGACGGGAGCAAGGATGACAGCCTGGACAAACTGATTGCGGCCTACGACCTTGAAAAAGTTGATTTCTATGTTGACTATAAGATTTCGACTAAAAAAGTAAGGGGTATATATAAGAGCAGGAACCCTGTATATAAGAAACTGGTAGTAATTAATAAAGAAAACGGCGGCAAAGCAGATGCACTGAATGTTGGAATAAACATAGCCGAGAATGACTACATCGTTTGTATAGATGTGGATTGTATACTGGAGCAGGATGCCGTCTTGAAAATGATGAAGCCTTTTCTTGAAGAAAGTGACCAAAAAATAATTGCTTCAGGGGGTGTTGTACGCATTGCCAATTCCTGTGAGATAAATAACGGCAGGCTGGTAAAAGTCCGCTTACCCAACAACTACTGGGCAAGAATGCAATCACTCGAATATATACGTGCATTTATCTTAGGGCGCATGGCTTGGGCGAGGTTGAACGGGCTGCTGCTTATTTCTGGGGCTTTCGGAGCTTTTGATAAGGATATAGCCATAAAAGCGGGCGGGTACGACCATAATACTGTTGGTGAAGACATGGAACTGGTAGTACGTATGCGCAGGTATATGGAAGAGGCCAAAGTTCCCTATAGAGTTACTTNNCCAGATCCGCTGTGCTGGACTGAGGCACCAACAAGCAGCAAAATACTGGGTCGTCAACGAAACCGCTGGACAAGGGGAACTATTGAAACCATGAAAATGCATAGGGTAATGTTCTTTAACCCGAAGTACCATCTTTTAGGTTTGCTAAGTTATCCATATTGGTTCTTTTTCGAAATGGTAGCCCCGCTTATTGAATTCTTCGGAATGATAGTTTTTATCATTCTTGCAGTAACAGGGCTTGTAAACTGGCATATGTTTTTAGCGCTCCTGCTCTTTATCATCAGTTTCGGGTATTTGTATTCTGCCTTTTCTGCTTATATGGAAGTAAGCACCTACAATATGTACCGTCGTCGTACAGACATGTTCAAATTATTACTTACCGGCCTTACCGAACCATTCTTCTTTCACCCCTTCGTCGTATGGTCAGCTATCAGGGGGTATATAGATATTATAAGAAAGAAGAAAAGCTGGGGAGAAATGACACGCCAGGGTTTTGGTCCAACAACAGCTAAGTAAATCAGAACCTCCTGATATACCCAATACCTACCTGGAGCTGATTTCCCGTAACACCTGACAGATACTCAGTATTTAGCAATGAGGCATTTAAAGTAATTATGTTCAACCGCCTTATTGCATGCCTTACAGTCAGCTCACCGGTATAGGAGCGAAGATTAGCGCTATTATTCAACAGTACGTTTATACGCCTGTCATCGGGCGNNCAACAACATATAAGACTGCGTCATGTTATTGGCAACAGGCGATAAATACGCTCTTGCACCAAAAAGGAAACTGCTGTAGTATTTGCCCAGGTAAGCAGTGTAGATAAAAGCATCTGAATTGAAATACAAGTATCGGACACCTAACTCTGTTTCAAATGCTTTAGGCAGGTTAGCATACAGTGAAGCCCCTGCCCTCCAACGCGGAAACACGCCAACATCATCTGAATAGCCCAGGTTCAGGTAACCATAAAATGTTTTTGATAACTGTGGGTACGCCTCCAGTTCATACTGCAAACCATCGGTCTTAAACCTGTTTGCATAGTTAATTCGTGCCGTAAACGGCCCCGCCTTAGTTTGCCTTGTATAATCAATACTGATCAACTGCCAGGGGTCAGGGAACTGCTTGTCAAAATGAATATAGTCGTACTTAATCCCCACCCTGTTTTTAGAAATATTATCCCTGATTTGCGATGCCAATGCCCTGGCTTCCGTATTCTTCCTGTCAATCGACAAAATGGAATCTGCAACTATGATGGCTTGCTGGTATTCCCGCTGAACTGCCAAAACCTTTGCTTTTCTTATTAACAATGCTACACTTCCCGGGAATACTGACAGCCCCCTATCTAATAACCTAACCGCCTTTTCATGGTTATCATTCCAGTACTCCATGTCAGCATAGGCAGCGTAGGCATCAACTAAGGGTGGATTAATGTCTAATGCGGACTCGAAATATGCACGGGCGCTATCAGGCCACTTCTTCCAGGTATATACCCTTCCTGTAAAGACTATTATATCCCCGTATTTGGGATTTATCTCCAATGCCTTCCGGGCATAATGTATGGCACGGTCATAGTCCTTCTCGTCAAAAGCGGCTTTTCTTGCAACAGCAAACAAACCATCAGCAGTGGTTGTATCCTGCGCAGCTACACTGTAACATGTCAAAAAAGCAACAATGATTAAACAGAAATGATTCTTTCTCAATATATTTCCTCGTTAGTCTATGTTGTATAAAATTACAGCTTACCTCTATTAAATAGCAATAGTGACTAAAAAATCATAACAGGGCAACGATTAATGATAAATACTAAATTTTTGCAAAAATTATCAACCATATCGGCTTTGAATAATATTTGTCTAATTTTACACCCGGTTACAATACCTCTGTTTTGAGAAAAACGACAGCACTAGGTCTCATACTTCTTATTTTCCTGCAACTGGCGGGAGGGGCGAATATTTCGTCTGCATTCACTACAAGTCGGTTTTTGCACGTACCCGTACACAACAATGGCGAGCATTTTGCCAAAACACAGCTCAGCAAGGGGTTCAGCTTTTCACAATTTCAGGAAGTAGAGGATACTGAAGAAGACGTTGCCAAAAGCGCATCACTACAGTATAGCCAACCTATACCACTCTACAGTTATACGCCTGTATTTTCCAGTAGTAGCAAGCATTTTCTCATACATTTTGGCAGTGCCATAAAAGACAAACTTCCCTGTCGAAGTATTTTGTACTGCTCATTCCTTATCTGAAACATTTTACGGCCTGAATTAACTGCAATGATCGTTTGCTGTTAAAACAGGCTTTTTACTATTCACATCATCTATGGTGTGCATCCGCATGGTTTCTAATATTCCGTTAGAACCGTTCAAGTAGAATTATTAATCATTAACAAGTCGAAATAAAACTAAAGCATGGCATACATGAAGCAATTTCTCATGGTCATAGTATCGGGCACATTATTGTTAGGCACCGGCTGTAAATCCCATAAAGAAAAGAAAGAGCAGGAAACAAAATTCCTTGTAACGACCCCACTGAAAACCGACACTTCAATTATCAATGAATATGTGTGCCAGGTGCATTCTATCAGGCATATCGAATTAAGGGCACAGGAACGTGGCTACCTTGAGGATGTATTTGCAGACGAAGGAAAGTTTGTAAAGAATGGTCAATTACTATTCAAAATAATGCCCCGCTTGTACGAGGCAGAAAAACAGAAGGCTGAAGCAGAGGCTAAAGTTGCTGAAATTGAATACCAGAACACCAAGTCATTAGCAGATAATAACATCGTTGCTCCAAATGAACTGGCAATGGCGAAGGCTAAATACGACAAAGCAAAAGCAGAGCTTTCGTTGGCGCAGGTTCATCTTCAATTTACTGAAATAAGGGCGCCATTTGACGGCTATATAGACCGTTTTCATGTAAGGCCCGGAAGCCTGCTGGAAGAGGGTGACCTGTTAACTACTCTTTCAGACAACAGTAAAATGTGGGTCTACTTCAATGTATCCGAATCAGAATACCTCGATTACAAGTCAAAAGCAAAGAGTGATAGTTTGATGAAAGTCAACCTCTTGATGGCCAATGGCAGGCAGTATAATTATCCTGGCATGGTAGAAACTATTGAAGCTGACTTTAACAACGAAACAGGAANNGAAACAGGCAATATACTTATGTCTGTAGCATACAACAATGCATTGATAATTCCGCAGAAAGCTACGTTTGAAATACTGGACAAGAAGTACATATATGTAGTAGACAAAGAAAATCGTGTAAAACAAAGAGCCGTAACAGTTGTGGCAGAAATGCCTGACCTGTATATAGTAAGCGAAGGTTTAAAAGAAGGCGAAAAATTCTTATTGGAGGGTTTACGTAAGGCGAAGAACGACGACGTGATAAAATACGAATACCAGGAACCTCGTGCGGTAATCAATAATCTCAAATTATTTACAGAATAGCATCAGCTAAATACACATAAAATATGTTTAAAGAATTCATTCACAGGCCGGTGCTGTCCATAGTGATATCCGTTATCATTATGTTTATGGGCATACTGGCAATTAATACATTGCCAAAATCTCAGTTCCCATCGGTAGCTCCACCAGTTGTACTGGTAACGATGGACTACCCTGGTGCAAGTGCAGATGTATTGGTCAACTCAGTATTGGTACCACTGGAAAAATCGATAAACGGTGTGCCCGGCATGAGGTACATGACATCGGACGCAACCAGTGCAGGCGAGGCTACTATTCAGGNNTAAACGTAAAAAACAGGATAGAGCAGGTAACAAACAGGCTGCCCATACTGGTACAGCGTGAAGGTATAGTTGTTAACTACATTCAGCCAAACATGCTGATGTATGTAAACCTGTTTAGTAAAGACGAACATGCAGATGAAAAGTTCCTGTACAACTATGCAAGTGTAAACATGCTGCCTGAACTGCAAAGGGTAAACGGAGTAGCCAGTGCAAAAATATTAGGTAGCCGTCAATTCGCTATGCGAGTATGGCTGAAGCCTGACAGGATGCGAGCTTACAATGTATCCACCGAAGAAGTAATGGAAGCATTGAATGAGCAAAGTATCATCGGTTCGCCAGGAAGGATAGGACGCAGCGACGGTAAGCGCTCTCAGTCCCTCGAATATGTACTTACCTACGAAGGCAGGTTCAACAAACCGGAACAATACGAAAACGTAATTATCAGGGCGAATTCTGATGGCGAGGTACTGCAGCTTAAAGACGTTGCTAATGTAGAATTGGGCAGCGAGTTTTACGATATATACTCCAACCTCAACAATCATCCGTCAGCAGCCATAGTACTCAAGCAAAACTACGGCAGTAATGCCAGTGAAGTTATCAAGCAATTGAAAGAGAAGCTGGAGGAAATGAAGGAAAGTTCATTCCCGCCCGGTATGGAATACGAAATTAGCTATGATGTATCCCGCTTTCTTGATGCTTCGATTGAAAAAGTCGTTCATACGCTGATTGAGGCGTTTATCCTTGTAGCAATAGTTGTATTCTTATTTCTTGGCGACTGGCGATCTACCCTCATCCCTACCCTTGCTGTACCGGTTTCATTGGTTGGTGCCTTTATATTCATGCAGATGTTCGGGTTAACCATCAACCTGATAACATTATTTGCATTGGTACTGGCCATTGGTATCGTGGTGGATAATGCAATAGTAGTGGTGGAGGCTGTACACGCAAAAATGGAACAAGAGAACCTATCGCCATATGCTGCCGTGGTACAGGTATTGCATGAGATAAGCGGGGCTATCATAGCCATCACCCTCGTTATGACAGCAGTATTTATTCCTGTTGCATTCATGACAGGCCCGGTCGGTATATTTTACAGGCAATTCTCCATTACAATGGCTACTTCCATAGTACTATCCGGGGTGGTGGCGCTCACGCTTACGCCTGTACTATGTGCTATGATACTGAAAAAAAAACATGGCAAGCCGAAAAAGAAAACACCGGTTAACCGCCTGATAGATGCGTTTAATCACTGGTTTGAAAAAGTAACCGGCCGATACACAAATCTCCTCAAGACTATTGTCAACAGGAGGGTTGTAACATTTGGCATGTTGGCAGCATTTTGCGCGGGCATATGGCTCACATCCAATACCCTCCCATCAGGTTTTATACCCGCTGAAGACCAGGGAATGATATATGCAATTGTCCAGACACCTCCGGGCTCAACTTTAGAAAGGACAAATGATATTTCACGCAAGCTGCAGGAAATTGCAGAACATGTGGATGGAATACAATCTGTATCAGCTCTGGCAGGTTACGAGGTTCTGACTGAAGGTAGGGGATCTAACGCCGGGACATGTCTTATCAACCTCAAAGACTGGTCAGAACGGGAACACTCTGCTGAAGAAATAATTGAAGACCTGGAGGAAAAAACCAAAGAAATTCCCGGCGCTACTATTGAATTTTTTCAACCACCGGCTGTGCCGGGTTACGGTGCTGCCGGTGGCTTTTCGCTACGCCTGCTGGATAAAACAAATAGTGGAGACTATAAGGCTTTTGAAAAGGTGAATGACGACTTTATGGCGGCACTCAAAAAGAGAAAAGAACTGACCGGGTTATTTACATTCTTTGCAGCAAACTATCCTCAATATGAATTAGTAATTGATAATAAAGCGGCAATGCAAAAGGGAGTATCCATAGGTAAGGCCATGGATAACCTGTCTATTCTCATTGGCAGCACTTACGAGCTTGGTTTTATTCGTTTCGGTAGTTTTTATAAGGTGTTTGTACAAGCATCTCCTGAATACAGGCGGCTACCTACCGACATACTTAACCTGTATGTAAAAAACGACCATGGAGACATGGTTCCTTACTCGGCATTTATGAGCATAAAGAAAACACAGGGATTAAATGAAATAACCCGGTACAATCTGTACACATCCTCTGCAATTAATGGTGCTCCATCCAGGGGATATAGCAGTGGTGAAGCAATAAAAGTTATACAGGATGTTGCGAAGCAAGTATTGCCAAGGGGATATGACATTGACTGGTTAGGATTATCCAAAGATGAAGTGGGACGCGGTAATGAAGCTTTATATATCTTCCTCGTAGTATTGACTTTCGTTTACCTGATACTTGCTGCACAATATGAGAGTTTCCTCTTACCACTGCCCGTAATATTATCACTACCAGCCGGTGTTTTTGGATCGTTCCTTCTGCTTAAGCTAACCGGCCTTGCTAATGACATATATGCACAGGTTGGATTAATTATGCTGGTTGGTCTACTCGGTAAAAATGCCGTACTGATCGTTGAATTTGCTGTGCAAAAACACAGACATGGTGCAACGGTTCTGGAAGCCGCGATAGAAGGAGCCAAGACCCGTTTCAGGCCTATCCTGATGACTTCATTTGCATTTATTGCTGGCTTAATACCATTAGTTGTGGCAACCGGCCCGGGAGCAATANNATGTTACTTGGTACTGTATTCGGTGTAATAATCGTACCGGGGTTATACTACATATTCGGCACACTGGCAGATGGCCGGCACCTGATAAGGGACGAGCATGAAAAACCATTGAGCGAAGAAGCTGATATGAATGAAAAGATTATTAACGACGAAATAAAGTAAAAATGTATAATCGATATTTAAAGCGTTATTCTGCAATCAGCACGCTCCTGGTATTGTCTACCGGGTGTGCTATACCGAAGTTTGCTGATAATAAAACTGAACAGAAACTACCGGAGCAATATGGGCAAAGTAATCAGACGGACACAATCAATACAGCAAGCCTGCAATGGAAGGATTACTTTAAAGACAAGAACCTGGCTGCCCTTATAGATACAGCACTCAACAACAACCAGGAGTTAAAAATCGCCCTTCAGGAAATTGAAATAGCGCGTAATGAAATAAGGGCACGAAAAGGTGAATACTTACCATTTGCAGGTATCCGCGCAGGTGCAGGGGTTGACAAAGCTGCACGTTACACCAACATCGGTGCTATGGAAGCAACAACTGAAATAGAGCCTGGCAAACCAATGCCGGAACCGGTGCCGGACTACTCGGTAGGCTTATTCGCCAGTTGGGAAATAGATGTTTGGAAAAAATTACGCAACGCCAAAAAAGCTGCTGTATCCAGGTACTTGTGNNGGAAAAACTTTGTCGTCACAAACCTCGTTGCTGAAATAGCAAATTCGTACTACGAATTACTCGCACTGGACAACCAGTTGGATATAATTAAAAAGAATATTGAAATACAAAAAAACGCCCTGGAGATTGTAAAGATGCAAAAAGAGGCTACCAGGGTTACAGAACTTGCAGTAAAAAGGTTTGAGGCTCAGGTACTCAGTACACAAAGCCTGCAATACAATATTCAGCAAGAAATAGTGCAGACTGAGAACCGCATAAATTACCTCCTGGGAAGATACCCGCAAACGATTTCACGTAGTAGTAATTCTTTCAGCAATATGAAACCCGGGATAGTTAGTTCAGGCACTCCATCGCAGTTACTTTCTAACAGGCCCGACATACAAAAGGCAGAAGCAGAATTGGCTGCAACCAAACTGGATGTAAAAGTAGCCAGAGCAGCATTTTACCCTTCGTTTGGTATTAGTGCGGGTATTGGCTACAAGGCTTTTGACCCTGCATATTTACTAAAATCTCCGGAGTCATTATTATACTCACTTGCAGGTGATATAGCAGCGCCTCTCATCAATAGAAATGCCATAAAGGCCACCTACAACAGTGCAAATGCAAAACAATCACAGGCATTGTATGAATACGAACGTACTGTAATTAATGCCTATGTTGAAGTGTCTAATCAGCTTGCTAATATTAATAACCTCGAAAACAGCTATAGGTTGAAATCTGCGCAGGTTGAAGCCTTATCAGAATCAGTGGATATTTCCAATAATCTTTTCACCTCGGCCAGGGCGGACTATATGGAAGTCTTACTGACACAACGTGATGCTTTAGATGCAAGGTTTGAGCTTATAGAAACCAAAAAAATGCAAATGAATGCTAAGGTGAATATCTACAAATCCTTAGGTGGCGGTTGGAACTAGAGTTTTTTAAGGATTCCAGAGTGTAGATTAAAATTGAAAGCCCCTTCTGAGAAATTCGGAAGGGGTTTTTAGTTCTGTAACTATAAAAAATCGGGTAGTAGCTAAAAATATGCGGCGGCAGTAATCGAACTTTATACTTAGAATACTTTTATTTAATTAAATAGAGGCTCCAGGACTTCGACCAAGGTAAAATTACTTTTTAA
>DINJ01000084.1:0-3987 GCA_002423665.1 Bacteroidetes bacterium UBA5543
CAGGAGTTTTGATGAAATTTATTTCAATAACAAAGAGAGCAGGCACAAAGAAACCCACTTTGATACCGGCATTCTCAACTAAAAATGAATGATTATGAATGCACATGAAGAAAAACCGGTAGTGATTACCGAAGAAGATTATCAATTATTGAAACCCTATATCAGTAGTATACCTGCGCATAATGAGATGTCACTCTCGTCGGAGCTGCAAAGGGCAATAGTGGTGGCAAAAGACGCATTCCCACGACATACGGTACGTATTAACTCGAAGGTGACTGTCCTTGAACTGAACACCAACAAAGTACTCGAGTTTACGATTGTGATGCCGGCACATGCAGATATGCATCAGAACAAGATTTCCATCCTTACACCGATGGCGGCCGCGCTTATCGGTTTCAGGAAAGCGGAAGAAGTGCAATGGAAAGTGCCCGGTGGCTGGAAGAGGTTCAGGATACTGGATGTAGTGAACAGGGATTAAAAAAGATACCGGGCACAAACCCGGTATCTTTTTTTAAATTATCATTTATCATCTATCGGTGCCGAATCATTCAGCTCAATACTCTTTTCCTTCTTTCTCAGTCTTATATTCAGCATCTCCACCGTTAATGAGAATGCCAGGCTGGTGTAGATAATGCCTTTGCTTACTTCCTGATGGAAGCCCCCTGCTATCAACACAACTCCTATTACAACCAGGAATGAAAGTGCCAGCATTTGTAATGTAGGATGTTTGTTTACTATCCGGGATACCGGGCCTGCAAACAACATCATTACGGCTATGGAAACAATAACAGCGATAATCATAATTATCACACTTTCTACCAGGCCCACAGCAGTCAGTATAGAGTCGAAAGAGAATACAGCGTCTATCAATATTATCTGCAAGAGTATGGGGCCGATATTTACTTTATGGCCTGTTTTCGGTTTTTGTTCAGGAGCAGCATCTTTGTTCAGTTTATGATGTATCTCCAGCGTGCTTTTGATAATCAGGAAAAGTCCGCCGGCAATAAGTATCATGTCTTTGTAGCTAAGTGGTATTGCTTTGTCAGACAGTGCGCCCATTGCTGGGAGTGTTACAACAGGGTCTTTCAGGCTGATAATCCAGTTGATACCCAGTAATAGAAGGATACGAAATATCATAGCCAGCAGCAAGCCCATGTTGCGCACCTTGCGTTGCTGTGCCAATGGCAATTTGCCAGCTACTATGGATATAAAGATGATGTTATCAATACCCAGGATTATTTCCAGGAAACAAAGGGTAACTAAACTGATCCACACGGCAGGGTCAGCAAAATCAGGCATCAGGAATTCCATAATTCTATATTTTGAACACTGAATTATATCTCAACATCACTCTTCTTTACCTGTTCACTTTTTACATCAACAACAGGCAGTGGTTGCAGGTTCGGCTTCTTACCAAAAACCAGTTTTATCAATACTGGCAGCAGCGGTATGATTATTATTGCCAATATAATCTTTTCAAGGTTGTTTTTCACCCACAGGTTTTCGCCCAGCAGGTAGCCGGCGGTTACCAGGCTCACTACCCATGCAAAAGATCCGACAATATTATACAGAGAAAACTTGCGGAAGTCCATACGCACCATGCCTGCCACTATGGGTGCGAATGTGCGCACAATAGGCAGGAAGCGCGCGAGTACTATTGCAGTGCCGCCCCTTTTCATATAAAACTCTTTTGCCTGCAGCAGGTGTTTCTTTTTAAACAACCAACTGTCTTTTCTTTTCATCAGCATATCGCCGGATGTTTTGCCAAACCAATAACCGACAAAGTTGCCCGCAACACCTGCCGCGGAAATAAGCAATAGCCAGTAAACCAGGCTCATGGCTGAACCAACACCCGGCAGCGCAGTATTGGCAATGATGATGCCTGTAATAAACAGGAGTGAATCGCCTGGCAGAAAAAAGCCGACAAAAAGGCCTGTTTCTGCAAAGACGATGAAGAGTACTATATACAATCCCCCGTTTGCCATTATCCAGTCGGGGTTGGTAAGGTTTTGCAAAAATTCAATCATAATAAGTGGTATTGTGTGCCTGTTAGGTGCCTATAGCATACACCGTGAACAGGCATTATTTTTTAATGCTGAAATTATCTTTCTGTAAAGGGTGGTTTAAGAAAAAAGGGAAAACAGGTAACGCTAAAAAGGAGTGTACCTGAACAGGAAAGTATAATACCCCGGAAGTAATAAGCGGGAATAAGTCTTTACAATGCGGGTTGCAGAAATTATATAATCGGGTAATGCACAGAATACAATGTCGTGTGCGATTGCGAAGCCAGGTATTGTGTTTTTCTCAAATAACTTTGAATCGAAGCCACTGTCTTTGCGCCGCCGTGCAAACACCTGCTCGATTGTCGAATTGTTTGTGGCCTTGAAAGATTGGTGTTTTGATGCTGCACCCGCGATATTGTGAATGTGCTGCGTGCCTTTTGAGGAATTATGCCGCCGGGCTGATAATGCCGGGCCAAGTACACATNNCTTCTACAGCATTCAGTATTTCGTTCAGTATTTGTTCGCTGGTTACGTTTTCAGCTTCCGCCTCGTAGGTAACACCTATACGGTGGCGCATTACATCGTGGCATACTGCGCGTACGTCTTCAGGTATCACATATCCACGGCGCTTGATGAATGCGTATGCTTTGGCAGCCAGTGCCAGGTTGATGCTGGCACGTGGTGAAGCACCGTAGCTGATGAGTGGTTTCAGGCCCTTCAGCTTATACTCATCGGGGAAGCGGGTAGCGAATACTATATCCAGTATGTATTGTTCAATTTTCTCGTCCATGTACACCTCGCGNNTGCATGGCTTCCAGCAGGGCGCTCTGTACCTTGGCGGGGGCACGGTTAATCTCATCCGCTAATATAAAGTTGGCGAAGATGGGCCCCTTGCGCACCGCAAACTCGTGCGCCTGCGGGTTGTACACCATAGTACCCAGCACGTCAGCGGGCAACAAATCGGGCGTAAACTGGATACGGGCGAACTTTGCATGAATCGCCGACGCAAGTGACTTAATAGCCAGTGTTTTCGCCAGGCCCGGCACACCTTCCAGCAGCACGTGGCCGTTGGCCAGCAGGCCTATCATCAGGCGCTCAACCATGTGTTTCTGGCCTACTACAGTTTTGTTCAGCTCCATGTTCAGCAGCTCAATAAAGGCGCTGGCCTGGTGTATGCGTTCGTTCAGTTCGCGAATATCTACAGATGTTGAAGATGGCATTTCCATAACAGGTACAATTTACGAAACAGTAAGATGTAAAAAATGTTTCAGCCTCCAAAAATATCAATGCATGTATTTTCCCGCTGTTAAAACTGCGTTAAACCAAATTTCAGGTAGCTTTGCAGCCTTATTTATGGAAAATATAGTAGAACGCTGGAGGAATGTAGAAACCCTGATGCTGGAAAGGTTTGGCAAATTGCCCGACCTGGAAGGAATATTGTACCTGATAGGAATTAATGAGGTAGGGGTAAATCCTGCCGGAAAATTTACCAAAGAGCAGAAGCAGGACCTGATGCACGTGGCTGTATGTACCCTGCTGGCCNNAAGGTTATTACGAATTTACCGGGCGCGATGGTGATGGCTGGCCACATTTCAAGGCAATAAAGGCACCACCTGAAGCGGGAATGTTATTGCAGGAACTGCTGCTGAAGAAATGCGTGATTCAGTATTTCGGGATGTAACTCTTGCTTTTCATCATCCAATACCTACCTTTGCGCTGAGATTTATCGGGGTGCCTTATAAAACAGGCTGAGATCATACCCGCTGAACCTGGACCGGGTAATGCCGGTTAGGGAAATATAAAATTCAGCAGCGTATTCTGTCGTATCCCCCAACTGCTTAATAAACGTTAAGGCCTTCGTTTATGGGTATTGGGATTTGCTGACAGAAGCCAGAACAAAAAAGCATGGCGCCCCACATTCGTTAACAGAATAAATGCCATGCAATGAAAAAACAATTACTCTTCATCCCGATAGCTATCGGGA
>DINJ01000084.1:4058-4214 GCA_002423665.1 Bacteroidetes bacterium UBA5543
ACCGCAGTATTTGCAACCCGTAGAGATACGCTCGCTGCGTGCAGGCTCAGACGCTCCCTTTGCTAAAACAGAGCTGAACAAAAAAGACATAGAAAAAGCCAACCTGGGGCAGGACATGCCTTACCTGCTACAGTACACACCATCGGCTGTAGTAAC
>DINJ01000204.1 GCA_002423665.1 Bacteroidetes bacterium UBA5543
ACATTTCCCGGCGGCACGGTCCAATACCTGTTCAATAGTTCTTTTGAACATATCAGCCAATGGCTCAATCCACAGGACTGTATCATTATTACAGACAGTAATATCTCAGCATTATACGCCAATCATTTTGCGGACTTTAAAGCTGTAATTACCATCCCTGCCGGCGAAGACAACAAGAATTTCAGCAGTATCCTGTCCGTTACACAACAACTGCTGGCACATGAGGCACACCGCAAAACAACCCTACTGGGTGTCGGCGGCGGTATGATAACGGACATCACAGGATTTATTGCATCGGTATACATGCGTGGTGTACCATTCGGTTATGTACCTACCTCCGTCCTGGGAATGGTGGATGCGGCGATAGGTGGTAAAAACGGCATCAATATAGGCTTGCAAAAAAACCTGCTGGGCACCATTACTCAGCCCGGCTTTATTTTATTTGATACGGCATTTTTAAATACACTGCCCGAAGCTGAATGGAGCAACGGTTTTGCCGAAGTGATAAAATACGCTTGCCTGTTCGATAGAGAATTATTCACTGAANNGCTGTGCAAACTGGAAGAATAAAATAGTATTAGCCGATGAACGCGAAAGCGGTATGCGCAAGCTGCTCAACTTCGGCCATACAGCGGGGCATGCTTTCGAGACGGTTTGTAAAATACCACATGGACATGCAGTGGCTTTGGGCATGGTGGTTGCCTGTATTTTATCTGAGCAATATGGGCTGGACAAATCAGTATACCAACAACTACAAACATTATTGCAACAATACGGGTTACCTACAAGTATACAAGCAGATACTAACGAGTTAATGCATGTACTGACTATGGACAAGAAGCGTGATAAGGATGGCATTGAATTTATACTGCTGAAAGAAATTGGCAAAGCAGAAATACAGAACATTCTATTTGACAATATCAGGCAGGCAATAGCAAATTTCACATATGCAGGCAATCATTAGCCCCTCACATATGAGCGGGGTGGTTACTATGCCACCATCCAAAAGCATGATGCAACGTGCCTGTGCTGCGGCTATATTACATCATGGCGTTACAATAATTACCAACCCGGGTATATCGGATGATGACAAGGCAGCATTAAGTATCATTCAGCAACTCGGTGCTGAAGTATTTGAAACTGTAGATAATACTATTGAAATCATCAGTCGTGGTGTATCACCGCAAACAGATGTTATCCATTGCGGTGAAAGCGGTTTATCAGCCCGGTTGTTTATACCCATAGCAGCATTATCCTCATCTGAAATGACAATAAGCGGTAGTGGCAGCCTGCTGCACAGGCCGATGAAAGAATATGTAAACCTCTTACCTCAACTGGGCGTATCTGTTATTGCAACCAATGACTGCTTGCCGCTGAGTGTGCAAGGTCCATTGCATGCAGCGGATATTAAGTTAGATGGTTCTTTAAGTTCACAATTTCTAAGCGGGCTACTCACCGCATTTGCGTTTTCCGCAGAAAAACCTTGCACCATAAGTGTAACTAACCTGAACAGCAGGCCTTATGTAGATATGACATTGCAGATGTTGCAACTATACGGCTTACAGGTAAAGAATAATAACTATAGTGAGTTTACTATCACACCCCGGTCAAGCCAAACTGTTGACAGGGTTGAGGTTAGTATTGAAGGCGACTGGAGCGCAGGGGCGAATTTCATTGTAGCACAGGCAATGGGTGGTGATGTGTATATCAAAGGGCTGAACGAAAATTCAGTTCAGGCGGATGCAGCCAACGCAAAAATTGTTCGGGGAGATATACCTTTCACTTTCGATGCCACCCATAGCCCTGATTTATTCCCGATACTTTCAGTATACGCAGGCTACTGCAATGGACGTAGCGAGATAAAAGGGTTGCACAGGCTGGTGCATAAAGAAAGCAACAGGGTAGAAAGTATTAAAGCGATGCTGGGCAACTTTGGTGTTAACTACACTATTGCAGATGATGTCTTAACGGTTGACGGAGGTAATGCATTTAAAAGCTGTACAATAGATGCTCATAACGACCACCGCATTGTAATGGCGGCCACAATCGCAGCGCAAAAGGCGGATGGGCCTGTTACTATCAATGGCGCTGAGGCAGTTAGTAAATCATATCCCGCTTTTTTTGAAGACCTGTTATCCTTAGGTGTTAATTGCCAATTCGTACATTAGTAGCATGAACAGTTTCGGGCGTATTTTCAGGTTAAGTATATTTGGCGAATCGCATGGTGTAGCGGTAGGCGTTACAGTTGACGGTTGCCCTGCAGGCATACCATTAACTGTTGAAGATTTTTTGCCCGACCTGAAACGCCGGAAAGCAGGTGCCGCAGGCACTACCCCGCGCAAAGAAGACGACATCCCTGAAATTATAAGTGGTCTGTTTAACGGCCATACAACAGGCGCTCCTATCACTATCCTTTTCAGGAACAACAATACGCAATCAAAAGACTACGAAGCGATAAGAAACACACCCCGTCCCGGCCATGCCGATTTTGTGCTGGATAAAAAATACAATGGTTATAACGACTATCGTGGTGGGGGACATTCTTCCGGCAGGCTCACGCTGGCATTAGTTACTGCCGGTGTAATAGCTAAAAAAATCATTGCACCCGTACAACCAACGGCGCGATTGATAGAAGCAGGAGGTGACACCGATATAGAAGCGGCTATTGACAAAGCTGTAGAAATGCAGGATAGCATTGGCGGCATTATTGAATGTACTGCGCAAGGTTTACCTATCGGCTGGGGAGAACCGTTTTTTGATTCTGTAGAATCGGTTATCAGTCACCTTGTTTTTTCTATACCAGCTGTAAAAGGCATAGAATTCGGCAGTGGTTTTGCAGGCAGTAAATCAACCGGCAGTCAGAACAACGATGCCATATTGGACGAAAACGGCACTACAAAAACCAATAACGCAGGCGGTATCAACGGTGGTATTACTAATGGCAACGAGTTAGTTTTCCGCGTAGCCATCAAGCCAACCAGCAGCACACCGCAGCAGCAGCAAACATGGAACACCCAATCACAATCTGTAGAGGCATTTACTGTAAAAGGCCGACACGACTTGTGTATCGCTTTGCGTGCGCCTGTGGTAGTAGAGGCGGCGTGCGCTATTGCATTGGCTGATTTGATGATGGTGAGTAATGCTTTAAAGTTGTAGCATGAGAACAATACTTGTAATAATATTAATCTCTACTTGGCAAATTGGTTTTAGTCAAACAAATGATTGCACTTACAATCAACTGGATAGTGCTGGGAAAAAACACGGTTCCTGGGTAATTTATAGTCCTACCGGCGAAAACTCATACAGACACGCACATGGACATTATGAACATGGAGAACAAGAAGGGACATGGCACTATTGGCAAAATGGATTGCTAGTTCAAAAAGAAAGACATGATTTATACAAAGGGATTATCACGTTTACCGAATACCACGATAACAACCGACCTAGAATAACCGGACAATATTATCTAAAACCCAACATTACATTAGATACAGTTGACGTAGTTAATCCTCAAACTGGACAGGTAGAAACTATTATCAATAAAAAATCACATTCAAAAACTAAAACTGGCACCTGGAAATACTATTCAAAAGACGGCAAGTTAGAACGGATTGAAACTTATTAGTTTTATACTGTCCCCCGCTGGCGGGGGTGTCACGCAGTGACGGGGGTGGAGCACACAACACGGTCAAAAAACAAAAGACAAAAAATCGCTGTCCCCCGCTGGCGGGGGTGTCACG
>DINJ01000175.1:0-6313 GCA_002423665.1 Bacteroidetes bacterium UBA5543
CACTACACACTGATCTTCGTCCATTACTATAAAACCACCTGAGCCCATCATACTACCGGATGCGAAACCACCGTCAGACAAACTTTCGTAGTTCATATAACGTGTTTCGCCTTTGGCTGTTTTCAATAATAAGTTCGCAGGCAGGATAGGCACTGATGAACCACCGGGGATACATGCCTTCAGGCGTTTGCCTTTGGCTATACCACCGCAGTATTCGTCAGAGAAGATAAATTCTTCCACCGACTGTGTCATGTCTATCTCGTAGATACCCGGCCTATTTACATTTCCGCAAACAGATAACAGCTTGGTGCCTGTTGAACGGCCTACACCTATCTTGGCATATTCTTCACCACCCATATTAATGATGGGCACCACCGCCGCCAGTGTTTCCACGTTGTTTACCACCGTAGGTCTGCCCCATACACCTTTCACCGCCGGGAAAGGAGGCTTGATACGCGGATTGCCGCGCTTGCCCTCTAGGCTTTCTATCAATGCTGTTTCTTCACCACATATATATGCACCCTGCGCGCATATCACTTTGAAATCGTAGTTGAACCCTGAACCTAGTATATCCTCACCCAGCAGTTTCTTTGCCCTGATGTCGTCTATGGCTTTTTGGGTAATCTCTATTGCCTCGGGGTATTCCGCACGTATATACACTACGCCTGTATTAGCCCCTGTGATGTAACCTGCTATCATCATACCCAGCAATACACTGTGTGGCTGATGCTCCAAAAGGTATCTGTCGCTGTAAGCGCCGGGGTCGCCCTCATCGGCATTACATACTATGAACTTTATATCGCCCGCTGTGTTCTTGCAAGATTCCAGCTTGAAGGATATAGGAAAGCCAGCACCACCCCTGCCACGCAGCCCTGAGGTCTTCAGTTCCGCTATCAGTTCGTTGGGGGTATGGTCCAGTGCTGTATGTAATATCTTGTAATATTCGTCTATGCCGGGGAATGGAGCCGTAAGCACCGGGGTGCCGTAGTGCGCTACATGGTATTTGTCTTCCACTACCAGCTTATCTTTCTTAATGACTTCGATACTGTCTATCGCATTGCCCGAATAGTTTTTACCGTTGGTATGGAAAGAACTGTTCTCGTGGCAGCGGCCCAGGCAGCACATCTCACCTATCTCACTTGCATCGTAGTGTTTTGCAAGCTTATCTTTCAAAGCGCCTTGCGTACCCGCCGTCATGCAGGAACTGCCGTTGCATACATATACCTTTTTACCCTGGTTTTCAGGGCGGAGGAAATCATAGAAAGTGGCGGTGCCGTATACATTGGCCTTGCCCATCAGGAATTTTTCCGCCAGTTCGTCTATCTTTTCTTTTGAAACAGTACCCGTCTCGCGGGCGGCAATACCTAACTCTTCAAACAGGTTTTCCTGCAGCCCCTTCCTCCCCGATAATTCACCAAGATTTTTTGACATGTCTATATCCGTTTTTAAACGCCGGTTATTTCAGCATTTAAACTAAGTATTTTTTATTAAATGGTTGCTCTCAAATTTACTTAATAATCCCGTAAATAAGAGTGTATGCGTGAGCCTGCCGGATAGTTATTTCTTGTATTGTGTAGCCAGCGGATTTTCATAATTATCACTCTGGTCTTCTATCGAATTGTCCAGGCATTGAAAATCTTTTTCGAGCAATAGGTATAATTCATTGCCATCGCCCAGATCCATGTTTGCATCATAGCCCACCTTGTTGCTCACCACCCATTCCTTCGCTTTTTCCTCCGGCAGGTATATGGTTATTTTACCATCTTTGAAGTCGGCGGTCATATCACAATGGGTGGTAGTTTTTAGTGCGTATGTCAAAGCGGCATTACCAAAACTGGTCTTTTCTTCGATGTATCCACGCTCCCCAAAATCAGCCACCTCGGTCTTGCTCAACCTTAGCCTAACACTGTTTCCGCGTATCCTTATTTTCATTTTCTATTTACTTTAAATATTCAAGTAGAATAATATTAATAAATCAAAATCAGACAGTTACAATTTTACTATTGCAGTAAATATTGAACTTATCCTTCTTAGCAAAACCTATGAGTGTGATACCGAATTCATCAGCAGTTTGCACAGCCAAACTACTAGGTGCACCCACCGAAACTATTACTTTAAATCCTGCCATAATGGCTTTTTGCACCAGCTCGAAACTGGCCCTACCGCTCAGTAAAAGTATATGCTGCTGTAGCGGTATCATCCCCTCATTAAGGGCAGCACCTATGAGTTTGTCCAGGGCGTTATGCCTGCCCACATCTTCCCGCACCATGACGAGATTACCCTCCAGATCGAATAGTGCAGCCGCATGAATACCGCCGGTTTCCTCGAAGGCTGACTGCTGGCCACGCAGCTTTTCAGGCAGTTCATAAATAGTGTCAGCAGCTACCGTAAATGGCTTCACTTTATCATATATGGTGCATTCCGTCTTTATAGCATCTATGCTGCCTTTGCCACATACCCCGCAGCTACTGGTAGTGTAGAAGTTCCTGTCAATGCTCTTCAAATCAAGTGCAATGGCTTTATCCAATTCAACCTGAACTACATTGTCATTCAATTGCTTACACGACACTATGTCAACTTGTTTCGAGATAATTCCTTCGGTATAAAGAAAGCCCGTAGCCAGTTCTATATCATTGCCGGGGGTACGCATGGTCACTGCCAGGTTCTTCTGTGTTCGTGTATGTCCATACACTATTCTTATCTCCAGGGGTTCTTCAGTAGCCAGTACATCCTCTACCTCAGCAACCCTTCCCTGTTGCACCCGTCTTATTGTCTGCTTAGTTATCGAGCTATTGGACATAGGTTCAAATTTAAGCTATTGGAGTGAAATTGTCGCGTGTAGTGTAGCGCGACACTGGTAAACCGCAAACTACCCGCTGAACACAAAAAAGGTATACACCATAAGGCATATATCGGGTAAGCAATAAACGTCCTCCCTATTTTCTCTGCCATCGTTGATATTAATGATATTTCACTATCAAACTAACAGTTACTAATATTCTACACTGCAAATAACTAGTAGAGGCAATAAAAAAACGGCTCCGGGGAGCCGTTTCTATAATCAGTAATATTTTATTCTGTTAGAACCCNNACACATTTACCGGACAGTGATGTAGTTGCTGTTGCGCTGTTCAATATTGCAGCTTTGATAGCAGCAGCCGAAGAGCCCGGGTGACCTGCAGCATACAATGCAACAGCACCTGTTACATGCGGAGTTGCCATACTGGTTCCGTTGTAAGAAGCATAACCTGACACCAGGCTCTTGCCCTGCTTTTTAGGCACGCACGAATTGATACCTGACCCCGGCGCACCTATATGCACGGTAGTTGCACCATAGTTCGAGAAACTGCTCAGCCCGCCAGTTGATGTAATAGAAGCTACCGCTATCAGGTTGTCGCATTGATAATTCGACGGGTAATTAGCAGTAGCATCGTTGTTTGAACTGTTATTACCTGCGGCTGCAATAAACAAGATGTCGGCATTGTCTGCCCTGTCAATGGCACTTTTCAAGCTTTGCGAGAAGCCACCACCACCCCATGAGTTGTTAGTTGCGACAATATTGAGGCCATGCCTTGTTTTAAGGTCTGTAATGTAGTCAACTGCTTTAATGGCATTGGCAGTAGTACCGCCACGCTTACCCAGGAATTTGGCAGATATCATCTTAACACTCCAACATACACCTGCTACACCTTTACCATTGCCACCAACAGCACCGATTGTACCCGCAACGTGGGTACCGTGGTCGTCTGATGATTCGAAAGTGTTTTTGCTGTTCTTGTCAAAGTTCCATCCATACACGTCATCTACATAACCGTTGCCGTCATCATCAATACCGTTATTAGCCGTTTCATATGGGTTTACCCAACAGTTAGCTGTAAGGTCTTCGTGGTCGTACATTACACCCTCATCTATAATGCCCACTATTACGCTGGCATTGCCGGTATGGTTATTTGCCCATGCAGCACCTGCACCGCTGCCATACTGGTTGGCAGGCGAAGTAGATGAACCATACATGCCCCACAATTGGCCACTTGTATAATAAGGGTCGTTAGATACAGCCCCATAAGAATAGAGGTAGTTAGGCTCAGCATATTCTACATCTTCCATATTGCGAAAACGGTTCATTGCCTGCGGCACATCAGCAGGAATATGTACCAGGTAAAGGCCCTGATCATCACCTGCCCGCCTCATAGTTACGGTATGGATATGTTCAATAACCTCTNNATGCATTTTGCCTGCGTCCCTCGTTGACACCTCCTTTAAAACGTACCAGCAATTCATTAGGAACAAATTCGCCCGGCCTGGCCTGTGCAGGAAATGACACCACAGACTCTTCTATCTGCCTTCTTTCGGTTGCACCCTGACCGTCTGAGCCATTAACCGCGGCATCTTTACGGCAACCGGTGAACGCTATCGCCACACATAATGGCAGCAATACAACTGCCCTGGTTGTATGTTTGATTTGTTTGTTCATAACTACCTGTTTTGGTTTAACCTAAAATTAAAGAGATGGCCACATAAATTACACAGAATAATAATATTTATTTTTCTACCTCACACAAATCATTATGCTATTAATAGTTATACTCAGCCGATTCTGCCGGGGGTTTTTCACTCTTGTAATAAAAGGTAGTAATGTATAACAATATCCTTAGGGCTTCATAGGCCATACGCTCCATCAACCTCCGCAACAATGACGATTTACTATACCAATCATCAGTTATCTGCATACAATCGTGGGCTATGATGTGGTTGAACTGCTGCTGTACGTCACCCACAAAGGCAGCATTGTCTACGTCTACATTCAACTCAATGCTTACGTGTGCACTCAGGTTGTTCACATTGAAGGAGCCGATGGTCATCAGCCTGTTATCGGCCACAGCAGCTTTGGCGTGCAGCACGTTACGGGTGTATTCATACACCTCTATGTTTTTGCGCAACATCCATTTGTACAGGTAGCGCTCTGCGTATTTTGCCATCAATATATCTGACACACCTGTTACCACTACTTTGATACGCACTCCCCTATCCGCTGCCTTATCCATGTACCGCCGCATCTTATATCCCGGTAGAAAATAGCTGCCTAATATCACTATCTCCTCCTTAGCGGTGTGAAACAGTTGGTAATAGCTGGACAGTATCTCCGTTCGGGTACGCACCCAGTCGTTGCGGCGTACACGTACGCGACATTTTTCTTTTATGTTCAATGCTGCAATACGGCTACCCGCATCCACCAATGGTGTGGCCCNNCTGGCCTTGACTGTTGGCTCCAGCATTCCATTCCAGCCGCGGATGCACACCCGTTCCAGTTCAGGCACTACTTCCCCTTCTATATACAGAGCCAGGTCGAGCCAGGCAGGCCTGCCTGGCAGGTCGTTGTAATAATCAGCAATATTTCTGCCGCCCACCAGTGAGTAAATAGCATCTACTACCACCAACTTCACATGCATACGGCGGCTGATATAAAAATGCTTACTCCTGAACAGAGGGTTGAACTTGCGGAATTTCACACCAGATGCCTTCAATTCTTGTATAAAATGCTTTGTGATTCTCGCCCCATAACCATCTACCAGCAGGTACACCTTCACCCCCCTTTTTGCCGCCCGCTTCATAGCATCCGCAATCTGTGTGCCGGTATTGTCATCGTCGAAGATGTAAACAAGGAGATATACCGTATGTTGTGCATTGTCTATCAGTTGCTCCAGCAGGGCGAAGTATTCCTGCCCGCCCTGTACCAGGCGTACCCTGTTGTTATCCTTATATGTATCTTTTTTAGCAGGCACTATTTGTTTTTCTCCTTCTTTCTGAAGTAGCCCCTGAACAGGAAATTATGTTTCAATGCTTCCATATTTTCGCTGAAGGACTCTGTACCTTTTTCGATATTGGACAAAGACCTGTTGATGGAGCCGGCGACTGAGGTATCGGTAANNAGAAAGTACCAGCCCGGCTGCACTACTGTCCAGCCCGCCTTGAATATCCATAACCATTTTGTTGAGCCCAGCTACCAGGTGGTCGGCCTCGGCCGATGCGCTTTGTATATGGAATATCGCATCGGACAGGCTTCTTTTGGCGGAGGTATCTTTCAACAGCAAGCCTGCAACACCCTCACCTTCGTTTATGCCCTGCACTATATCATTCAGGCTGTTGGCTGCGAACGAAATATCATCTGAAGCCTTTCGGATATTAGCCAGCGACACACGCAGGTGCACAGGCAATGTACTGTCTTCCAGTATGCCCCACAAGGCGGGGCTACTGTTGATGCGCTCCATAGTTACCAGCAAGTGCTCAGATATGCGCTGCACATTATCGTTGG
>DINJ01000175.1:6334-8244 GCA_002423665.1 Bacteroidetes bacterium UBA5543
CTCCATGGCATCCTCCATGCCTGATACGGAGCGCGCCTGCAGCATATCACCTTCTTCAGCCAATGGGGCATCGCCCCTGCCGGGGTAGATGTTTACTACCTTATTGCCCATCAACCCCTCAGTACCAATGGATGTGATAGCATTTTTGCGGATATAGTCCCTTGTCGTTTTATCTATCAGCAGCACTACTTCTATTGTAGTGTCATTAATAATTTCCAGGCTCTTGACCGTACCCGCCTGTATGCCTGAGAAGCGCACATTGTTGCCCGGCACCAGGCCGCTCACATCGCGGAAACGGGTCTTCAGCTCGAACTTAGCGCCAAAGAGGCTGTGGTTTTTGCCTATGATGTACAGGCCGGTTACCAGCAACAGCAAACCTGCAATTACGAAAACACCCAGCTTTAAATTTTTACCTGTATCCTTTGCCATAATAGTTTATTCAAAAAATTCTCTTACTTCTTTAATATCACTTTTTGCCAGCTCATCATATGTACCTTCCGCACAACACTTGCCATCCAGCAGCACAGCTATACGGTCTGCAACAGTCTGCACACACCCCATATCGTGAGAAATGACGATAGATGATGTTTTATACTTCTCCTGCACCTCGGTAATGAGATGAGCAATCTCGCGTGAAGTAACCGGGTCCAGCCCCGATGTGGGTTCATCATACAATATGATGTCCGGCTTCAATATCAGGGTACGTGCCAATGCGATGCGTTTCTTCATACCGCCCGATAGTTCTGCAGGCATCATATCTACAGTATGCTCCAGCCCTACATTCTCCAGTGCTTCCATCACGCGTTCATCTGCACTCTGGTCTGCAAGGTCTATATGGTGGCGGCGCATCGGGAATTCAAGATTCTCCCGCACAGTCATGGAGTCATACAAGGCGTTGCCCTGGAACAAGAAACCTATTCGTACGCGCATCTTGTCAAGATCGTCGCTATCCATAGCCAGTATATCATGCCCAAGCATATTGATGCTGCCCGAATCAGGTTTCAGTAGTCCTATCACGCATTTTATCAGCACCGATTTACCTGACCCTGATCTGCCCAACACTACCTTACACTCCCCCTTATGCAGTTGCAGGTCGAAACCATTGAGCACTACATTGCTGCCAAAAGCTATGTGCAAATCGCGTATGTCCAGCACCAAATCTTGCTGCAGTCCCTGCGTTTGATATGCCTGTTCCTGTTCTTTCATTATTAATTAAGCCCCAGCAGGTCGGTTACCTGTACTGCCACCAGGTCTATTATAAATACTACCAGCGATGCCAGCACTACGGCCGTATTAGCCGAAGCACCCACACCTTCCGTTCCTTTTTTAGAGTTATATCCTTTGTAGCAACCTATCATACCAACAGCAAAACCAAAAAAGAAGGTCTTGACCACAGCAGGTATTACATCGCTGAAGTCCAGTATGTCGAACACCTGCTTGATGAACAGGCTCCAACTGGTATTGGCTTTGATATTAACCCCCAGGTATGCACCGTATATAGATATGGCATCGGAGAGCAGTACCAGTACCGGCAACATAAGTGTAGCTGCCGCCACACGTGTCACCACCAGGTATTTATAAGGGTTGGTGCCGGAAACTTCCATAGCGTCTATTTGTTCCGTCACTTTCATAGAACCAAGCTCTGCACCTATACTGGAGCCTATCTTCCCTGCGAATATCAACGCTGTTATTACAGGTCCTATCTCGCGTATGATGGCCAGGCTGACCATAGCCGGCAGTTGCGATTCCACGCCGTAATCCACCATAGAGGGGCGCAGCTGCATAGTGAGCACCAATCCCATAATGAAACCCGTAATACCTATCAGCGGCAGCGATTTATACCCTATCACAAAACATTGCCTGATGAATTCGCGCCACTCGTACCGGGGCCTGAAGGCTTCGCGGAAAAA
>DINJ01000216.1:0-10157 GCA_002423665.1 Bacteroidetes bacterium UBA5543
TCTTTAAGGCAGAAAATTCGGGCAGCAAAAAGTGAAACTGGAACACGAATCCCAGGTGCTCGTTACGAAAGGCAGAAAGGGCGTTCTGCTTTTGTCCCGTCAGCTTTTCACCTTTAATAGTAAGTGTCCCCTCGTAGTCGGTATCCATTGTTGACAGCACATACAATAAGGTACTCTTGCCACAGCCCGACTTGCCCACGATAGAGAAGAATTCCCCTTTGTTCACTTCAAAGTTCAGGCCTTTCAGCACTTCAAACTCTGATGGCTGGTAAAACTTCTTCTTTATATTTTCAGCTTTCAATACTACACTCATAACATTCAGTTTTATCCCCTGATGATGGCTACAGGGTCAATTTTTGCCGCCTTGCGCGATGGGAACCAACCTGCAAACAGCGTGGTTAAGAATCCAAAGAACAGGCCGATTAAATAATGGACAGGATTGAAGTTGACAGGGAAAGTATCTATCCTGAAGAACTCACCCGCGGGGAATGGTGTAATAGACAAGAGGTAACTGAAGAAGAAACCTATGCCCAACCCAAGCAACCCACCTGCGATTCCAATCATGACCGATTGCAACATGAATATCCCCGTAACATCGCTACCCTGGAAACCAGTAGCTTTCAGTATGGCTATGTCTTTCATCTTGTTGATGATATTCATGTTCATGATGTTGTAGATACCGAAACCTGCCACCACCAACAGTGTGAGGCATACCACAAAGGTCATAATGTTCCGTATCTGCTCGCCCGCCAGCAACGATTGGTTGGCTTCTTCCCAATCTTCAATCTTCACACCACTGAGACGATTCTCAAGATCGGCACGCAGGTCAGCGGCTTCTGTTACGTCGTGCATCTTCACATTCAGATCGGTGATGTAAGAGGGGTCTTTCTGCAATATCTTCTGCACAGTAGCCAGTGTGGCATAGCTCTGTGTCTGGTCCATAGCGGCTATGCCAAAGGAGAATATACCCACTACTTTCAGGTTGAGGTTGCCACCCTCTGGCGTGGTCACGCTTACCCTGTCGCCAAGCGTTACGTTCATCTTCTGTGCCAGGCCCTTGCCCATTACTATCACGTCCGATGCCTTGAGCAGTTCGTCCAGGCTGCCCATATCCATCTTCTTGTCCAGGTCGAATAGTTCACTCTGGCGCTTTACATCTATGCCATATACATTGCCAGGTATCTTTACCGGTCCATTGTTGTAAAATACCTGTGTAGACAATTGAGGAGCCACACCACGAACGCCCGGCATACCCTCTATACTTTCCATCAGCGCCAGGCCGTTCTTTATCTTGCTCAGTTCGTTCTTAGGACGCTGGTGCTGTACTACATACCAATTTGTTCCTTTTTGTTCCCTGTTCAGCGCCACTATTTTTTTATCCTCAATTTCCAGCGGCTTATATATATGTATATGGGGCGTATTGTCCATAGCCATGTCTTCGGTAAACTGGTTTACCCCGGTCATGAAACTGATCATGATGATGAACATGGAGATACCGAAAGTAACCCCCAGCATGGCTACGATACTCTGCTTCTTTTTTGTAAGCAGGTGCGTTACCGCTATTTGAAAAGCCAGTTTCCAGTTCATTACTTTACGATTATTGTTGATGATTTATCCAGACCGCTTTTTATCTCCACCCATTCGTCGTCAGCTATGCCGGTTTTAACGGGTACTTTCACTTCTTCTTTGTCTTTCTTTACCCATACGCTGTCGCCTTTCAGCAATGCACTGCGGGGTATAACCATTACTTCTTTATTCTCAGCTATCACGATGTTGGCTTCCAGGTTGAGGCCGTATATACCCACAGGCAGGGTTTCGTCAAATACAGCATCTACCCTGAAGGATTGTTCCACCTTGTTCAACACGGGGTACACCTTTTTGATGTGGGCTTTGAACACCTTTTCTTCGTATGCATCCATAGTGATGAGGACCTGCTGCCCTTCGTACACTTTGTCCAGGTCGTCTTCGTCCACAGACAACTTGGCTATCATATCACCGGCACCTATAAGCGCCAAGGGTTGATTGGGGTTCACCAGGTCACCCTGTTCTTTGTATATATCATATACTATACCGTTTATGAAACTTTTCATCCGTCCAACGTTCTGCTGGGCGCGTGTCAGTTGCAACTGGTTTTGCGCTTGCTGCAGTTGCAGTTTGCCGCTCAGCTTCTGCTGCTCATACTGGCGTTGCAGGTTCTGGTAATCTTTGAGCGATGCCTGGTATTGCAGGTAGTATTTTTCGTACGTNNAGATACCGCGTCTTCTTCCAACAGCTTTTTATAACGATTGTATTGAAGCTCGTCCTGTTCTTTTTTGATGCGTGCCACTTCCATGCGTGCTTCCAGTTCTTTAAACATCGGTGCACCCTCTGTAACCGAAGCCTGCGTGTATTGCACCACGGCGCCCGCGCCCTGCTCCTGCACCTCGCGCACCTCGTTGCTGATAGTGAAGAGCAACTGGCCTTTGCTTACTGTATCACCCTCTTTTACATATAGTTCCTGCAGGTAACCATCTACAGTAGGTACCACTTTGTATTCCTGCTCGGGCAGTAAGGTGCCCGATGCATAAACCGCAGCCGTCAGTTGCTTGAATTGTGGCTGCACCGTATTCTCTTTGCTGCCGCAGCCAATACCTGCTATTATGAGTGTGACTGCTACGGCTGAAGCTATTATGATAACTTTCTTGTTCATCTGAGTTAAAAATTTTGTGTGCTTAACAGGTGATATAATATACCGTCCGCCAGGTTTTGTATGTACTCCATACGGGCGCGGTTGTAGTCCATAAATATGTTGTTGAACTGGTCGAACTCCATCACACCCTCTTTGGTGTTGAGCTGCGCGATGCGCAGGTTCTCTTTAGCGGTCGCCAGTTTATCCTGCAATACTCTATGTTTGCTAAAGGCTGCACGGTATTGCGCCAGCCAGTCCTGCTGCTGCTGGGTGAGGGCGGCCACTGTACGCTCCTGCTCCAGCCTTGCCTGCTCCAGCAACAGCTTACTCTTTTGTTTAGCTGCACGGTAGTAGTTGCCCTGGAAGAGCGGCACGTTCAGCCTAAGCCCTACATTGGCCATATTGAAATCTATATTCTTAAAGCCGGGCTCGAAGTTGGTTTGCATATTGTAGGTGTAGCGGCTGGNNAAGCCTCCACTACGTCCCTGCCTCAGCGAGAGTTCTGCTGTGCGCACTTTCCATTCCGCCTCCTGCCATGCGGGGCGATTGCTGACAGGTGCAGCCTCATGCAGTGCCGGCCATTTGAAATCGTCCAGTTGTTCTTTAAGGGCAATGCTATCCACCGCGAGCAAAGACTCCAAGTTGTTGATACTTTTTTCCAATGCCTGCGTATAGCCAATGCGCGATGTCTTTACATCCAGCGAGAGGTTTTTGCTGCGGTTGTAATCGGCGGGCTCTACCACCCCCTCATCGTTGCGCGCCGCCATGATGCGCATCATTTCGTCTGCCGTAGATTCGTTCTCTTCATTCAGCTTCAGCACCTCGCCCGTGACCAGCGCCTGGTAATACGCCTGTATTAATTGCAGGTGCAGGTTTTCGAGTGCCGATTTGCTGCTCCACTCGCTTTGCCTGTACTGTGCACGGGCTTTGCTGAGCTTCGCCCAATTCTCCAGGTTTACTACCGGTACTGTCAGTTCTGCCCCGGTAGTAAATACATAGGGCAGGCCAAACTGTGCCTTGAGGTAAGTGCCCGGTGCGCCGCCCAATGCCTCGGCAGGAATGAGCTGCGTAGCCAGTATGGGGTAATAGTCGCCGGTAGCAAATGCGCTGACACGGGGGTACAATACCGATGCCTGTGTCTGCTTATCGTGCCGGGCCAGTTGGGGTTGCAGCAAAGCCTGGCGGGCGGCGGGACTGTTCTTGTCAGCATAGTCCAGCAGCTCATCCAGGCTGTTGATGGCGGGCTGTGCCTGCGCCACCTGAGTGAAAACCAATAATATCAATACATATAAAAACCGCATTGCGCTATTTTTTATACAAAGAGAGCATAAATGCCAGGTTTGTACAAATGATAGTCAGCGAAGCGGAAAAAAGGAGCAGGGAAGCGGAGGGAAGGTAATAGGAAATTCACATCTATTATTAGTATAAATTTTGCGTAGATTGTACATTTGTAAACAACTTAAATATCATTAATCATCATTAGGTAATCAAAGCCTGCTTCAAATGAGCAATGGTTACCACTAAGAATTCAAAATGCAGGACGCCAATAATATAATCTCAAAGAACAGAGAAAAGATATACGAGAAGCTCAATTACCAACCTCAACCTGAAAACTACAACTCTAATATCCCATGGGTGGTACAACAACAAATATCTGCAACAAACGGCATCCATTATATCGACCGTATAGGAAAAATAAAGAACTACCCTATATATGAATTACCTGTCCCTCCTACAATCGGAGATAATCTATTTCTTGACATTGGCTGCGGTTGGGGGAGATGGTTAGTTGCTGGAAGTAACAAAGGTTATATACCAATCGGAATAGATCTTCGCTTAGAATTCTGTCAAACAGCGAGAAAAGTATTAACAGACTTAGGGGGAAATGGCTATACAGTTGTCGCTGACTTGGAAAACATTCCATTTCAAGATAACCTTTTTCAGCTTGTGTGGTCATTTAGTGTTATACAACATACTCATTACAAGAGATTGACTAATTGTTTGGAAAATATAAATAGAATTCTTACTGCAGAAGGGTCTACTAAACTTGAATTTCCAAACAAAAATGGGATACGCAATAGACTCTCGAATGTCAAGTTTAGCGAATCAAGAAAAGATGACTATAATAGTTGGTGTGTCAGATACTACACTCCTGAAGAATACAAAGATATTTTCAATAAACACCTCAACAACTTTTCATACACGAACCATAGCTTTTTAGGTATCGGAGTCTTAAAGGAAGACTTGAAATATGTTTCATTCAAAAACAAATTGTTGTGTTCGGCATCATTATTTGGATCAGCGTTAACAAATATTATACCTAGCTTAAAAGAATATTCTGACAGCATATATATTAGCGCAAAAAAGAAAGACAAGAAAGCTACTACTAACAATGCGATTGCCAAATTTATTCAACTTCATAAGACAAACCCCAGCGACAACTTAAATATAATCACTTTGTTACGCTGTCCCATTCACGGCAGTGAAATAGAGCTTAGCAGCGATGGTAAAAAAGCAATATCTAAAGGACATGGCATATACTATCCAATTGAAAATGACATTCCTATAATGATAAGTTCAGAAGCCCGATCATTGTAGCATATCTCCTACGGGAGGTTTATCTGCCAAAACTTTAGTAGCCACCTTAGTAGCGTATAGACTAAAAGTGCAACAAGGCACCACACAAATATCCTGCGCTCAGCAGCCTCACGTGAATAGGCCTTATTGCATAACAACAACTCATCTTTCAACCTTTCTGACTCAGCGCGGTTGACCACCTGCTTTTCTTTATAGAGTAGGATGGTATCGGTAATGCGCAAGGGCGGGCAAGGTATTTTTATTTTCCCTTCCCGTTTGTCAGCCACTGTATCGCAGTCGGCGTATACATATACCAGCTCCGATGGTGTACCCGGTTTGTACACTATACTATCGCGTGTGTACTCAAGCGGCGGATAAAGTCCGGCACAAGCCTCAGCCGTAGCGCCGGGATGCACGGCATGCAGTTTCATTATCTTCTTTAACGCTTTACGCTCTGCCTGGCAGGACACCAGCAGCAGCGCGGTTATGATGTATATATAGTATCTCATGGCCTGTTTATTTTTCAACTATTATTTCTAACCTTTCTATTCTTGTCTGCAGCAGTTTTATCTCCAGCTTCTGCAATGCCAATTCCGTACGAAAACCGTAGTACACACTGAGCACTGTGGCTACGCTTACGGCAGTGCATACTACCAGCGCCCATATAGCACGCAGGTTAATGCCTTTCAACTGGCTATCGATGATATTAATTTCCTGCTGTGTCATGATTTTCGTTTTTATGTTCACCAAAAAAAATAACCCCTATGGCCAGCAGCACCTGTATACTGTCCAGTATATAATCCGTCCATTGCATAGCCAGTTGCTTGCCGGGAGCGGATAATAAAGGCAGGCCGTTGATAAGATGATGTTTGGCAGCTATAGCAATAGCCACTAATGAAGTAGCATTGATGAGCCAACGGGGTGCATAGGAGCTCACCTGGCTGAGCCCGAACCTGAGTTTTGATTTCATGGTCAAGTTTTTTTAATGATTTTAAAAATCGGATAAGGCGGTGCGCCGCCATCCGGCCGATGTTTTGATGTAGAGATAATTGGCATCCCAGGCTATGTCACCCGTATTACCATTGCCATCGGCAGTGGAAGAAGGAGTATAGNNTGCTGTAACCTGTTGCGCCCGCCACATCGAGCAGGGCTGTTGGTGATGCATTATTAGAGAGGTAGCCGTTACCGCCCTTAATATACCAGCGGTCACTAAGCGCTTGCCATACAGTGCCCGATGTAGTCGCCGTTCCTGTAGCGAATATTACATCGGGCGGAGTAGCAGAACCGGTGCTTTTACCGGCCGCCAGTTTCAGGTAACCTCCTGTTTTATCAGTACCATACCCACCGGATGCATTGATAGTAACAGGGGCGCCGAGGCCGCCACTCAAGGTGCTTTTGGGGCCGGAGCCGAAAAACACCTGCCGGTAGCCTCCGTTGGTGGTATTTTCATTGCCATCAGCAATAATCAATTGGTTGTCGCCCGTAGTTTGCTGGTTATTGCCCAGCACAGAGCTATACTTATGTAACACCGAGTTACTAAGTCCAAAAATAAACTGACCTCTACTGGTAGTTGTTGCTGTATAGTTGAATGTATTACCAAAACCAATAATAAATTGATCAGACTCCTCAGTCAAAATATTATTGTAACTGCCAACAGCAATTACATCGCTTGATGCAGTTGAGAGGTTGTTAGCCTCGCCAATGGCGTACTGCCATATTTTGGTAGCATTGCTGCTGTTGTTGTTACCTATTTTGATACCCCGCCCACCGGTGCTGCCATTGTTACGGCCTATCAGTACAGAAGTATATGCACCCGTAGTGTTACCATCCAATATTTGTATTCCCTGGGTGTTGTTCTGAAACACGAGGTTCTTTTCGATATAGGTATGGTCGGTAACACGAAGTGTGCCAGTAATGCTCAGGCGATAACCATCGTTGACAGTAGATGCGATGCTGATATTACCCCCGGAAAATATACGCATGCGTGATTGGTTGCCAGCGAGAATATCGAGATTGAATAAATCTTTTAGCCCAATTGTAGCATCAGCACCAAAAGAATTACCTCCCTTGATGAAGTAATTTGTGAGCAGGAAGCTTTTAGTAGGCAGAAAACCTGTTGAGTCGCTGTATTTCACCTTTTTATTGGCAAGGCTATCAGTATAATAGTATGTGGGCAGGAATTTATTGCGGGCGGTGTCCTGCTTCTGCGCATAGGGTGATAAGTCAGGCGCGTTGGACAGGACTATTTGCTTTATCAGCGATGTATCGCGGTAGGTCATGTAGCGGATACGTTTGTTACCGTCAAAATGATAGAGTACGGAATCCTGCAGGTCGTAAACATACAGCGCACGGGCAGTGGTGTTGATACTGTCCAACAGTACTTTGGGTAATATAATTCCGCGGTTGGTAGTATCGTTGCCCAGTTGCAGCCAGGCAGAGCTTTCAGCGAACGCTCTGCTGCTCTGCCCCACAGACAGCGAACCCGAAATATAGTAGCGCTGCATGAGCAGGCCGGTTTGCGCGGTGGCTATCAGCGATGTAAAAAATAAAATGGTGGTCAATAGTTTTTTCATCTGAAAATAATTGTCTTTGAAATGGCCAGATGGAACTCGCGGCAACTTGGGGAAGCAGCTTAACAGAACAATTCTTATCAGTTTGGGTGCAAATTTTGAACTTTTGTATGCTCGTTTCATGGTCAGTTATTTGAAATAGATAATTGTTAACTTTTGTTGTGCTGTGAGTGGTGTGTTGAAAATAATGGTGGCGGTTAAACTGTTGAACTGGTATTCATCTTCGCCTGCGCCCTCGTGGCGCATAGCTCCCTCTATGAATACTGCTACCTGTTTAGCATTAACCAGTTCAGTATGTGTCGTTTCAGTTTGTCCCTCCGCAGCCAGGAACTGTATCTTGCCCGTGCTGATGGCAGCACCCGCTTCGGGATTGGGGTATACATATTCCGCACCGGGTAGTATGGGTACTGTTTTAGCCACATAACCGCCGTCATGCAGCAAGGTATTGCCGGGAGTGTATAGCCTGATGTGGTAGGTATAATCTTCGTTGAGCCGGGCAGGCACTACTAACTGCTGCCCTGCGGTGGCTGAGAATTGAATGTATTGATACGCGCTATTGAATGAACTAAGAAAAGCCCAGGTACCGGTTTCTGTTGCCACTATGGGCAGGGCTACCGCTTCGCTGCATACGGGGATTTCGCCCAGGTGTATGGCATTGGTGTATCTCATGATGATAGTTTTTAAAAAGGTTCGGTAATACAGTTAACAGGGATAAAAGTTTTGGACACGCTGAGCGAAAGGCGGATGATGGTTTCATCTTTCAGCCGTTGCAGGGTGGCATTTATATCTTCCANNTTTTCAATCAGTTTGTAGGCATCTGCATTATTTACCACTGCCACCAGTTGCACGCTCATGGTGTCCAGGAAAGTAAGGCGTTGCGTACCCGTGTCCGTCATGCGTTCGGGCTCTTTAGCTTCGTGTTTCATCCATGCATCGTTGCGCAGGTAGAAGTAGTTGCCCAATGTATCGGCGGGCAGCAGGCGTTTCATATCACCACCCTGCCTCACCCATACGGCGTGTGTGGTGTCATCTTTATATGCATTGGCAAAGCCTGTGCTGAAATAGGTATTACGCAGCAGGATAAAATCCTTCAGTTGTTCAAAGTCTTGTTGCAGCATTATCGTTGTTTTTTATGGTGAAACTGTTTTTTAATCAATCGTTTTTTCTTAGCGGGTTTTGTTACCCGCCCGGGTGGTCCGGTCGGGCGGGCGTTTTGTTGCCGTGGCTCGATGTTTTCCACCCGTTCAGCCAGNNGTAGGCCTCATATTCCGCCAGTGTCATCGTCATTGCTGAAAGAGTTTATGAATGAAATACAAAGAGAGATTAGTACCGATACCTACGTATACTAAGTACCAGATAACATTAACAAGCCACACAGCAGGCAAGCTCTCAACAGGCGTGGTAATCCAATAGTCCAATACATGCTGCATAAAGAACAGGTAGAGCCAGAAGCTAAGGAATGTAATGAAATGGCTGAAGCATAATTCGCATAGCCCGCCGGCTTTAGCCAGGAACTCCTGCCCTGCCAGGTCCCAGTTGTAGAGCCTGTTTTGCCAATTGAACAATTTATCGAGCCATTGCCCGGGTTGTATGCTGATGTACAGCATCTTCGCCAGGCAGGCATTCACCAACCAAGCTATTATTGTATATAAAAGGAATGTTATCATGATAGATACTTTTTGTCCCGATAGCTATCGGGATTAACTTTTTACTTTTGAATTAGAGATTTGTTACCCATCGTACACCATTACACTGCAGGCAATCATCATTGAATTGCTTTAATATGCCCGGCATAGCATTAGCGAAAGTTTTCCATTTTTCGCGGTATTGATTTTCCAGGTCGGTCAGCCATTCTTTGGCTTCCTCTCTGCCATATACCACCCAGTTGTTCAGCNNTTGCTCATAGTCGCACACGCAACTGAACTCAAGGTTGATGCCGAAGCCCTCTTTGCTGCTTATCTCGCGCTCGTCGTACCAGCCTTTGGTATAGGCGCAGTCGTTGGGCATAGCGCCATTGCAACCTGTAAAACAAGTGAGATAGGTGCCCGCTACCTGTACATTGGTACCATCCAGCAGCACACGTGCAAAGGTTCCTTTCACTTCATACTGCAGCGGAAAGCTGTTCATAGTGTTGGCTTCCAGGTCTACGTTGTACGTGCTGACCATACCTCCCGCGTAATCATCATATATTTTCAGCACAGCACCCTGCACGTCATTCAATGCATACACCTGCACAGTGTGGATAGTAAGCTTGCGCAACTTGCCTTTTATCTTCCTGTTTTTGTATAGCGTCAGGCCGCGTTCTTTGGGCTCGGTGGGATAATTGATGGTCGTTTTAAACT
>DINJ01000216.1:10170-13840 GCA_002423665.1 Bacteroidetes bacterium UBA5543
TTTCTTAGTGGAGAGGTTGGGGATGACCTTGTTAGCCGCCATCACGCTCATCATATCGTTGCGTACCAGTATGATTGCCTGTTCTACTTTTTTTTTAGCCAGGTTCAGGCCTGTAGTATATTCTTCATTGGCAATGTTGGCGAGGTTCTTCACAGATATTTCAGGAGCGTCCATCAGGTCGAGGCCACTTAAGGATTCCTGCTGTTCGCCTGCGCATACATCGCGTACAGAAATGATATTATTCAGTTTGCTCATGGTTTTTGTTTTTCTGTTTTAAGAGATAGAAAGCTCCCCCGCGCTACTGTACGGGGGGGTGCTTTCATGGTAGGACTATTAAGGGACTGCTGTGAAGGAAATATCAGTAGCATCATTTACCTGGCCGGACAAAGCGCTATAACCTGTGTAGGTTATCTTCGTCGTATCCACGCCAAATACATATCCTGTTACATTCGCATTGAACAAGTCTTTCAACTCTGTTACATCTGCGACGGTTTCATTAGGGAATGAAGTCTGCCCTGCCAATACCAGTTTGCTGACATACAGCGGGAATGTCACTTCGCCTGTTGTATCCCATTCGTAAGTATCGCTGACGCCACCGGTTAATGGCGTGCCGCCTACGGGACATTCAAACTGTACAGGAGCGCAGGTAGTGAAGTGGAACAACCCATTGACACCCGGGATATTGCAAACCATTGGTGGCATGAAAAATATATCCCATTCCAGTTTCCATTGGAAGGTCCAGCGATAGTTACACTTGTCGTAGTTCACATCCAGGTCCCAGAGCAGGCCTGTAAGCGGGTCGGCCATTACACCCTGTATGTAATCGGTGCCGCCACGCTGATAGATAGCATCTATCGCATCTATACTCTGCAGGTCGGTAGCGAATATGCCGGCGTTGCGGTTGAAGCTTACGAATTTCAGCATCTGCGGGTCGAAGGCGAGTATATGTTCTGTAGTGGCGTCGCCAAAGGCATCGTTCACCAGGTTGTCGTAATAGGCATTGGCACGTCCCATACGGCTGATGTTCTGCCCTTGTTCGTTGATGCCACCCACTTCCGTTGCTTTGCGCCAGTGGAATACATCGGTACCACCCACGATAAAAGGATTTGCAAATCCCGCATCGCGGTAAATACGCTCCACTTCCCACAGGCCCATTGGGTTGATATTGCCGTTTGTTTTATCCAGGAAGGGCAGCATACGTTTCTCATTACCATCAGGCAGCAGGCCTACACCCGCTACCATCAGTGCAGCTGCTTCTGTAGCCAGTTTGCGGCGTACTGCAGGTAGTGCAGCATTGATTGCAGCTTTAGCGTGGTCGCTGAAAGTGTAGTTACCATCTACAAAGCGTATATCATCACGGTTGAGCTGGTACACAGCAGATGCTGTAGTGCGGGATATTTCAAAAAATACCTGTTTGGGCTCTACCACAATACCAGGGTCACAAATACTTTCGGTACCGGTACCTGCATCGCTGCATACAGGCGGGTAATAGTTGATTTTCAACTGGCGTTTCTTGCCAGCTTCAGCCTGTAGGTCTGTTTCCGTTATAGTTGTATTGAATTGTCTTGCTGCCAACAGCGCCGCCAATACCTCGTATGGCTGGCCTTGTTTGGCATATTGCAGTATGCTCTTCTGAGTTGCCTGCATGGCATTCTTAAAGCTCATGGCTTTCGGTTATTAATAGCGTTAAAAAATGTTTTCGGTGTTCCGCTCAAGGCGCGGACTTTAAGAATAGCCTGTAACGTATTATCAGCGCCGCGTCCGGCTGCGGGTATATATTGAGGGTATTATCCCTCCGCCCATGCCTCTATGGCGTTCATGGCGCCGGGAGTTTGCTCATCTGCATCAGTCAACATGGTCATATATCCTTTCTGCTGTCCTGCCTGAACATCAGCGGGAGATATATGCCTGTTGTCCTTCACGAGTATCCCGGCACGCTCCGCCCATTCGCGGGCAAAGTCTTCATCGGTTAAGGGTTGGTTATCTTCTTTAATAGCGGGTTTAGCATCCCTGTACAGTTCCAGGCGGCGGGTGTTTTCATTGTAGCGCACCTCATAAGCCCTTTGTATTTTATAGCTGAGCATTTCGGCCTGTTCCTGCAAATCACCTCCTTTGCGGGGTAGCTTTTCTACTATCCCCAGGCAACGTGCTGTTATATCGCGTTGCATATATTTCGCTTGTTCCGCTTTGAGTTCCTCTTCATGTTGTGCTTTTAACTGTTCCAGTTGTTGCTCGTACTCCTGCACTGTTGCTTCCAATCCGATTTGGCGCTCGGCATCAGTTTGGGTATAACGGCTTTCCAATGCTCCTTTACATTTAGCCAGTAATTGTTCTACACTCAGTTCTTCCAACTCACGTCGTGGTATATTAAACACCCTGTGCGCAGCACTTCTTAAGGTACCGAGGTAACGTGCTGTAAAGGCAGCGTCAGAACTCGCTTTCAGTTCTTCTTCCAGTGCAGGGCGTATGGCCTTACCCACAACCTGGCTGATGTTATCAAATACAGCTTCTACGTCGGCGTTTTTGTCAGCCTGTTGCTTATCCGCCACAACTGTTACACCTGCGGTGAGCTGAGAAAGTAATTTGTTGGATTGATCTATAGAGAGTTTCATAATGGTGATTGTTATAAATGGTTAATGTGCTTTTTTTTTGACTGAATATTTTGTTTTGTCCCCGTATATACGTTGGTAGCTTCTTTCGGGGTAGAAGAAACCACTCCCATCTTTTTCTGTACCGTCGGCGTTCAGCCCTACTATATATACATGTCCGGGCGGCACGTCGATGGTTAACTCTTTAGCTTTGTCAGATTCGGTTTCCGCTACGCTTACAGGTTCCAATAGTTCAGGCGGTTCGTTTTCATGTGTTTTCTTTGACTTTGTCATATTTACAGGATTTTAAATTCTCGTGGATATTTGTTGCACAACAGGGTGGCGGCTTTAGCGGACATATTGATCAATCTACCTGTTTTGATATTCGCCAATTGTGCTAAACTCTTTGATGCCGTACGTTCAGGTAGCTTCTCTGTTTTGACGAGGGTGATTATACAGGGTTGTTTTCTTTTTTGTTNNTGGTGTGTGTTAATCATTTCAATAGCAAATATACAACTATTATTTTAATAGCAAAATTATTTTTAAAAAATGTTTTGTTGAATATAAAATACATATTGTAAAGCGAATTAATCAACAGTTAATACAATAATATTTACACGGCGATATAGCAAAAATGACATTAACAATAAATACCTTTATATCAGTATACGTAAATCACAAAAACTCCTGCTATATGAAACAATCACTGTTTACACTTTACTTCGCTATACTTTACGCGACAGTAAACGCTCAACCTCATATTGATTCATTTGACATCAACACAAGTGTCACTAAGAATTCCAGCCCCGGCAATTTGTTTAGTTATGGCAGTACTTTATATTTTTGCGCATCAGACAGTACGCACGGCCTTGAGTTATGGGCAATGTATGCCAATGCTAACGCTCCATTCAGGTTGACAGATATAATGCCCGGCACCAAAAATTCTCTGTATTATGGATTTAACACTATTGCAGTACTAAATAACATCGTCTATTATGCAGCGAACGACTCGGTACACGGAACTGAACTATGGTTTTACTACCCCGGTGGGGGAACAGGCATGATAAAGGACATACGGGATA
>DINJ01000216.1:13971-14276 GCA_002423665.1 Bacteroidetes bacterium UBA5543
TTACTGATTTAGCCACAGGATCAAACCCGGGTATTTACCAGACCGCAGCCTTGGAAGACCTCAACGGCATGTTGTATTTTAATGGTTATGACAGTTCCTCCAACGGGTTCCAGTTATTCAGGTATGACCCGGCAACCAACAGCGCCTCTCTTGTACATAAGATCAACCCATCCACATCGGCATATATCAATTATATAACACGCCACGGAAATGAATTATTCTTCAGCGCTAACGATGGCACAAACGGTGTAGAATTATGGAAGTATGATGGCACCAATACACCTTCAATGATTGCAGATATATAT
>DINJ01000216.1:14401-14791 GCA_002423665.1 Bacteroidetes bacterium UBA5543
AATGAAAGTAAAAACACAGCCCCGCCAATAATGGCAGGGCTGCTTAATATATACCCCTACTTATGAAGCTTTATTGCTTAATCAGCCTAACCGTCTGCCCGTTTTCAAACTTCACAAAATACATACCTGCCGGCTGTGCTGACAAGTCTATGCTGTTGATGATATATCCGTTTACCACTACCTTTCCGTTCATATCGGCTACCTGCATGCGTGTGTGCGACAATGCAGCGGGATAATCTATAGTAACCTTACCTGTCGTTACAGTTGGGTAAACCTTTACACCCGCAGCCAATACAGCCTGCTTTACATAACTCGGTTCGGGAATAATTGTCAAACTGTCGTTTGTAAACGGATCCGACCATTTAGCATCACTATATACATTATTTCCCG
>DINJ01000051.1 GCA_002423665.1 Bacteroidetes bacterium UBA5543
CGTCAGCGACTGGAACGATACAACTAATATTTTTCCTGTTCGGCTCATTGCAACATTTGTGATAAACTCATTTTTTGTACCCTGTACTTAGATACATAATCCAGGAAATCCATCAGCACCTGTTTCATGGTCAGCTTTTCATCATATACCATAGGATAGTCAAACTCCACATAATGGGTAGATAATACAAAATCGCCGTCGTATTTCCGCACCATGTCAAAATCATATTTCAACTCTTCCAGTTTGGTTGTAGGCTGCAGGGGGTAGTGATAGGCTATTTCATTATGGTTGCTGTATCGCAGTACCTTGGGGTAGTCGCTCTCCCTGTGCAGTAGTTTAAATGTGAGTTGCTTGCCGATATTATACAAGCCTTTCAGGTTCTTTTCTTTTTTATAGAAAGGTATACCGCCACCACATAGGTTCAGTCCTGCATCCAATACCGATTTATAGCCTGTTTTACTCAGCAGGTTTTGTGGTGGCGTAAACACTGTAATATTAGCATTCAGCAATTTGTCCAGGTGCTGCACTTCTGCTTTGATGTCCTCAGCAAGATATCGTGTAGTAAAATACTCTGCTCCCAATACGTAATTGTTGCTGCGTCCTTCTGGCGGAACCGGGTCTCCGTTCCTGTGATATTTAGCATGGAAGGAAATATCCAGTTTGCCCTCAGCTATTTTGTTTTTCAGAAAGGATACTAAGGCCTCATTCTGTTCTATGGGATGCTCTGTATCATCATTCTTCCATGCTTCCCAATCAGTATCTTGCTTGTCTTTATATATCTGGTGTACCCAGTACAGCCAATTGCCTTTTACTTTCGATATCAGGCTGAGCGTAGGCGGAAAATCATTCCACACCTGGCTGTAACAGCTTTCCAGTTCATGCGGCTGCGTGTAAAAATTAGTATCATCATCCCGTATGGCAAACCTCATAGCGCTCCTATTTATGGTGTTGATTTATTGCCTGTTGATAAACTGCTGTATATGCCTCTACACACTTATTCATATCAAACATCCTGTAGCATATAGCTGCATTGGTTTTATGGCTGTTGTAGAGTTCCTTGTCCCCCAGGTATTTGTTCATAGCTTCACTTACTGACGTATCATCTACTTTGCCGTCTTTTATCGGTACAATAATGCCAGCGGGATTGTTCGACTGCCCGGTCATATTTATTATTTCACCTGCATCACTGGCTATTACGGGCAGTCCGCAATACAGGTATTCAATTATTACAGTAGGAAGGCTTTCCGAGGGGTAGGTAGATGGCAGCAGTCCTACATCGAATATATTTATCCAATTGATAGGATTATCGGCGTGTCCGGTAAAGTGTATGCGTTTTTCTGATTGGTATTTTTCTTTCAGCGAAGAAATATAATCTCCTGAACCGGTTAATACAAGATGGGTATTTGGATTGTTCAGTTGCAGGAATGCATCAATAGCTACCTGCCAGCCCTTGTCAGCAATGCCACGCGACACCATGCCGAAAACAAAATCAACTTCTGCTATCCCGAGTTGTTTCTTTAATACGCTCTTCTCTTCAGTAATATTCCCTTCATATCCGTTATATATCTTAGTTGTTTTGCTATTTGTCTCTTTAGGGAATTCCTGTTCAAAAAAGGCAATCTGCTTGTCTGATATACATGTTACTGCGGATAATTTCTCAAGATTGCTTTTGGCTTTACACAGGTAATTGAGTAGCGGTATGGCAATGCCTTTTTTTGTTTTCTCAAAAAACTGGAGGTAGTCTCCGTGTATGGTATCTACGACAGGTATGTGCTGGTTAGCAGCAACATCAAGGCATAGCTTGTCCACCTTCAGTAGATGGCTGTGTATTATTTCAGTCTTTTGTTGCTGTATCAGTTTGTTCAGCGATTTTCTAATAAAAACATTCCTGGTACTATAATCAATACCAAGGCGAAATAGTAGTCCATCAATTTTTCCCAACAACCCTGCCATCGGTATATTGGCTGCAACTATTTCTACATCGGGCGCCAGTATCTTACAAAGTTCCCTGTTCAACAGGTTGTTATAAAATACAAATACACGGGCATCCAGGCCTTGTCGCTTCAAAGCTTGTGCCAGGCGGAGGATAAAAGTTTCCGCTCCGCCCGGGTGTATTACTTCCGATGCCAGTATTATCTTCATCCCTTATTGAGGTACCTGCTGCGTATATAATATAATAATGTTCTGTAACCGCTTATGTCAGTTTTGCTTTGGCTGAAATGTTTTTTCAACAGGTCTTTAGCCTGTCCCCAGTTCTTTTTATCTACCGCTTTTGCTGCCCACATGCCATATCGTTTGGCCATCAGGGGTTTATTATTAAAGAGTTGTTCTTCAAATGCAAAGCCATCCTCAGGCTTGCCCTGCTCCAGCCAGTCTGTGCCTGTTTCTGTCACCAATCTGTATAGTTCAGCTATTATGTCCTGCGCTATCAGTTTTCTTCTGTCATCCAATACATTGGTTATAGAGCCGGGGTTAATACGATAGTAATACAGGCAATCTTTCAGGAAGTATATCGGGTATCTCTGTATCGCCTTAAACGTCCAGTAGTGGTCATCACCATATATACCGCTGAAGTATTCAGGGAAATAACCTATCTCTTTAAACAGCTCTCTGCGCCACATCAGCCCCGGAAACCAGAATGGATATTGTAATGCAGGCTCCGTTATCAGGAAATCTTTTTTATGTCCCGCGCCGTATTCAACTCCATGCAGTGGCTGATCATCTACGCCTATAGCGTTAAAATCACTGCCACAGATTTTGATTTCAGGATTTTGGATAAAAACATCTACCTGTTTCCTAATACTGTCAGCCGGGCACAGGTCGTCAGAGTCCAGTTGGGTCACCAGTTCGCCAGTTGCCCGGCGCATGGCCGAGTTTTTATTTTTCACATAGCCCTGGTTTTGTTCATGTATATGCAGTTGTATGCGGGTATCTGTAAGGTAGGGCCTGATTACATCCAAAGAGTTGTCTTTCGATCTGTCGTCGCTGATTATCAATTCCCAGTTAGTATATGTTTGTGCCAGTATACACTCAATAGCCTTGCCTATGTATTGAGCTGTATTATACGAACACATTATGATACTTACCTTCATTTGCTATGCGCAGGTTTTATTCTAGACCTTATCAGGTAGAGTAGTGATTGATAGTTTTTAATAAGGACAGGCGATATGCTGATGGCCTGTTTCAACAGTGACCACCCGTTCTTATACCGTCCATTGTCAATTTGTATACAGGCAAACATTCTCACTTTATCAGCAAGGTAGTTTCTGTTATTTATTAGCTTTTGCTCATGTTTTTTTAGCGCATCAATATTCCCTTCTTTCAGCCAGTCAGTTCCTGTATCTATACGCTGTTTCTTCAAAAACTTGTATATGTCGAATGAAATCAACTTCCTCAGTCCGGCTTTGTCGCTCAGGTCAATGCTCCTGTGGTCAGAGTCAGGCCGGGCCAATACAAAGTACAGGTATTCATCCAGGTAATATCCACCGTATTCACCTATGATGCTCATGATAAAATAATTATCATAACTGGTTACCCTATCCCAATACAAGTGATAGCCGGGTATAGTTTTAAGTATTTCCCGTTTAAACATAATGGTGGCCGGCGCCCAATCCTCATGGTCAATATCCACTATTCCCGATCCGGGTTGCTTGGGATATTCAGGTTCAGAATGTGCATAATAAAACACTGAATTAGTCATACAGCAACCCACATCATAGTTGTCCAGTATGGCAGCTTGTTTTTCTATCCTTTGCAGGTCGCACCAGTCGTCCGAATCCTGTATCATGATATAGTCACCCTTTGCCTCGAAGAACATCCGGTTATAGCAGCGCATACCACCTACGTTTACTTCCGTAGTCAGCACTTTTATCCTGCTGTCTTTAGCGGCCCATCGGTTGATTATTTCCAGCGAATTGTCTGTAGAGGCATTATCACATACTATGCACTCAAAGTTGGCATATGTCTGGTTCACTATGTGCTCCAGGCATTTATCCAGGTATGGTGCGCAATTGTAATTTGGTACTACTACTGTTACAAGTTTGCTCATAATATTAGTATGGCTTAGCCAATCTGCTCTTTTTGCATCAGCAGGTTATAGCTTAGTTTCTCTGTTATCGTCCCTTTTTCTATTCTGTATATATGGTCGCAATATTTCAACGATGTATAACGGTGGGCTATAATAATGACTGTCAGGTCTTCTTCACCCAAAGCGCGTATAGAGTTGGTAATTTCTTCCTCAGTTTTTGAGTCGAGTGCAGATGTCGCTTCGTCAAATATCAGCACTTGTGCACCTTTATATATAGCACGTGCTATGGCTATCCTCTGCTTTTGCCCGCCCGATAGGTTGTTGCCCCTCTCGTTCAGCATGGTATTTGCCTTGTCAGGCCAGGAGTCCACCAGTTCTTTCAGACTCGATAATTTTATCGCGCGCTGCAGACGTGCCATGTCAATATCTTCTTTAGGAATACCAATAGCTATATTCTCCATGAATGTAGTATTCATGATAAATACCTCTTGCCGAACATAACCTAATATCCCCCACCATTTATGGATATTGTCTTTAGTAAGTTCAGTATTGTCTATGTGTATGTTCCCATCGGTCGGGTACAGGAAGCCTAATATATTGTTTACCAGCGTAGACTTGCCTGCGCCTGACCTGCCGATTATACCTATTGCCTCTCCGCGTTTTATTTGCAGATTGCNNATAGATATGACAAAACGGTTAATTGACGGTATGCTGCGGTATGCTACCACAGAGAACAGGCTGACAGTGGTGATGATTTTCTCCGTATCCTTCAGTACAAATACGCCATAAACAAGTATCAGGATGATACATAGGAAGATAGCTATCTCAATAATACGGGTAGGGATAAACATCATAAAGTCTATCTGCGCCTGGTTGTGGCTGTATTTTTTGGCGAAGTTGTAAAACCTGTCTTTAAACTTGTCTTCTGTACCGGCTATCTTAATATCCGTATATCCGAATATCATCTCCTGGGCATAGGCGTATAGTTTGATGCTATTCTTGCTTTTCTCTTCACCGGCTACACGTATCATGTTTTTTACCTTGGCGTAGAATGCACCCATGGTTGGTATCAGCACACCTATCAGCAGGAAGAATAATTGCCAGTTGTACAGGCAAATAATCAGGCCGGTAAGAAAGAAAACAATAGCCTCGTTGATCAGTATAAGGCTGGAGATGGCCGCACTGCTACAAAGTGCAGACTGGTAGTAGGTCAGTTTACTCACCAGCTCGTTCGATGTTTCTTTCTGCATATCCAGCATCGATCGGTTGTATACTTTGTCCAGCACGTTCATGGACGAACTCACATATAGCTTACGTACAAAGCTTACCTGCAGCCAGTTGATGAGCAATCCGAAAGCATTTTTGGCCACTATCAGCAGGAAGNNATTCGTTTTTAGTAAAGCTGGCCAATACGGGATAGTTGGTGATAACGGTAGTGTAAAATGTCTCAGACATCACGAGCCCAACTACAGGTATGATGAGTGAGAGGCCCAGCAGATCGGTAATGGAACTGATGAAGGTCCAGAAGACTAACCAATTGAATGTTTTCTTCTGTTTGTTGTTAAATATACTGTACAGCTTCGCTACGTACGAGAGCGCATATCTTTTTTTCAGTTTCATCGCCTATATGTAACTATTTTTTCCATTGCAATGATATTCCAATAGTTAAACAACAGCTATAAATCAGCCTGTTGTTAACATGCAAATAACCTCCCGGAAAAGCTTTCTCTCTTATTTGGTAAAGAACCGTTTTATTAGTCCTTTCTTTTTCTTTCTCTTTTTACTGCTGTTGTCGTCGTA
>DINJ01000179.1:0-6576 GCA_002423665.1 Bacteroidetes bacterium UBA5543
ATTTGATTTTGCTTTTTCTTCCATCAATTTGCCCAGTAATACAAAAGCTATAATAACTGCCGATGCCTCAAAATAAACATGAGGTTGTAAACCTTTTGACAACCAGTATTCAGGGAAAAGGGTATTAAAAAGACTAAACACGAATGCAACACCCGTGCTTACTGCAACTAGTGTATCCATGTTAGCCTTTCTATGACTGGCTTGCTTAAAAGCATTGATAAAAAAGTGACGCCCAAAGAAAAACACTACAGGTATTGACAGAAACAGCATTATCCAGTTCGCATGCTTCATATTCATAAAGAACATACCGATAGCAACAAGAGGTACTGAAAAAGTGACTGCACCTATTGTTCTACGTTTTAACAAACTATAATAACTAGCTTCTGCAGCTTCTTTCAGCTCTGTTTCATTCTCTTTGTCTATTATCAATTCATACCCTATAGACTGTATTGTTTCCTGAAATTCAGCAGGGGACGTTTGTGAAGGGATATATTCTACTGAAGCACTTTTGTTAGCAAAATTCACGCTTGAAGTAATAACCCCATCAATAGCATTTAGCATAGACTCTACACTAGATGCACAAGCAGCACAGGTCATTTTCAAAACAGGAAAACTATCTTTTATTGCAACCTCAGAACTATTTAATAATGTTCTATCTGACATAACCATTGTATTTGAATACAAAATTATGCAGACCTATTCTCTAACTTTTACACGATTACGTTTTTAACTTACATAATTCCTACTTCTGTTTNNTTACACCCACTTTATCCAGCTCTTTTCTCGGCTTAGACTGCAAATCTCTAAAGGATTTAGGAGACATACCGGTAACTTTCTTGAATTGTGATGATAAGTGCGCAGGACTACTATAACCTAACTTATACGCAATTTCAGTTAATGACAGCTCGTCATATACAATAAGCTCTTTTGCACGCTCTATTTTTTGATGTATTAAATACTGCTCTATAGTTATACCTTCTGTTTCTGAAAAAAGTCTGCTTAGGTAATTATAATCTTGAGGAACCTTATCTGTGATATACTCACTTATTTTCAAGGCAGGGTACTCTTTATCAGAATGCACTAGGTCTATGATAATATTTTTGACCTTTTCGATCATTCTTGCTCTTCTGTTGTCTATTAACTCAAAACCTAAACCTTTAAGGTTTACATCAAGTTGAGTTATTATACTAGCTTCTAAGTCATCCATATTAAGCTCCACTTCACCTAACTGTATTGATGTAGGATAAAGGCCAAGCTTTTCAAGCTCAGCCTTTACTACCATCTTACATCGGTCACAAACCATATTTTTTACATATAGCTTCATCTTATTCTATAATAACTTTTCGAGCAATCACCTTTTCTCCAGATTGTAATATTAAAGAATATATCCCTGTTGGCAACACAGAAGAATTTATAACAAGCTTGTTTCCTGTCATTTCATTCTGATACATCGTTCTACCAGTTACATCAACTAATTTCACGATTGCGCTATTGCCAGACCACTCAACATTTAGCACGTTCTTAGAAGGTACAGGATAAACACGTAGTTTGGTTTCTGATGCCACACTAGCTACACCTGTTGGTACATTAGCGTTCTCAATCTTAACTAGCTGCCTTTTATTTCGGTTCACAAACCATATACCGTTATCCCAATCTATTCTTACCCCCATAATACCTGCATCTGACTGTATTCTTCCTACTTCTGTTGCTGGCGTACTGCTCACATCATATATGATTATCTCTCCTGTAGCATTGTCTGTTACAACTATTCGGTTGTCCTTATAATCAATACCACATGGAGATGTCAATCCACTAGTCACCAACTCTTCTACTGTAGCTCCTGTCATGTTACGATATTTAGCAAGTGGCTCAGTTGCTCCTGGATCAGGAGATAATGCACCTACATCATTACCTGTAGTTGTTTTCATTCTGATTATTCTATTATTACCTCCATCGACAATATATAACCAATTGTTCTGCTTATCTAAAGCCATGTGACTCGGCACTCCATCTTTCCTTTTTACAGACACGTCAGAATACCTATAGATTTCACCATCAGCATGGTCATCACCACCTACTATGTGAGGTGCTTTAAAATCATACTTACAAATATTACCGCTGTATCCATCAAATACCCAATAAGCATTTGCATTATCATGAGCTATACCCATTGCGAATGGGCTTTGGTGTAGCATATCTAAGTGACTACCTAACAATGTAGACGGATCCCAGTTACTTTGCTCCAAACGAGCAAATATTGAAGTATCTGTTGACCACAACGCAGGACCCATAAATGTTGGAGACTGAGAATTGGTATTTTGTACTTCATGAACTGTAGCAAAATTACCATTGTCACCTATCGCTATAGCCGATGCTCTGATCATAAAATGACCGGCATGAGAATCTCTTCTGAATTCTGAGGTCTGCGTTGGTTTGTTAGCATCGAAAAATATGGAAACACTACCAGTGTTACCCTCATAATTTAATACCCACCATGTATTAGTGCTAGGTTCAAAATCTAAATCCTGCGGGTTTATTAATCCGTCTGATGCACTTCCAATTACTTTGAAGTTATTTGAGCCTGTCAGGTATTTATCTATCGCATTTTGTGCATTTGCATAATTAGCTATGCCAGATATGCATAGCATTATCAATAAAGTTTTTTTCATATTGAATATATTTAGTCATAGAAAATTGTGAGGCATAAACCTCTACAGTATATAAATCTCTTGTGAATAGCTTTAAAAAAGCTAACTATGACCAGTATCAAATTAAAAAAACACAGTTGTCCAGATAAACCTTTGTTGAGAGAATTGGCGGGGGATGTAGCTTGCTGTATTGATAGAGCGTACTTGCTTTAGCACTGTGCAGCAAAAATATTTCTGCAACATAATTTACAGCATCAGAAACATCAGGTTTTTCTAAATAGAAATGTTTAACAGCTTGTTTGTGGTCCTCAACATCAACCTTTACAACATCGCTACTGCAACAGTCATGTTTGTCTCCACTCTCACCACAACAAGAATCTTTCTCTTTATCGTTAAATAATGAAACATATTGAAAAACCTTGCCACAATAATGGAAATGTACGCTTATATCGGAACTTCCGAAAGCATAACAAAACGCTATTAATATGACAAATACTTGTTTCAAATATGAGAAGTGTATCTACTCAAATATAAGAAATAATACGCTTTAGTAATTTTACATACACACGAAAACCTCCCACCCCAATATATAAACCCCTCCTCAATTTCGGACATTAGGGTTACCCCTCATGTTGTCTAACCGATTTTTAAAACATCTAAACTTTAAGTCAAATGATTATTGTAAAGGATTATCATGTTCGTGAAGGCGAGCAAGGAAAGTACATCTCTCTTGAATTGATGGGAGATATTGAAATGGTACAGAGTAGTAATACCGGACGCTTCTATGCTACTGCAAGACGTTGCTTTGTATCATCTACATTCAATGAGGTAATTGCTCAGCGAATGGTAGGTAAAGAGATGTCTGGTCGTATTGTACGTATACAATGCAATCCATACGAGTACACAGTACCTGAAACAGGTGAAGTTATTATGCTTGCTCATTCATGGAGCTATGAGCCTGAAAGCAAAGCAGAGATACCTACAACTGTCAAGCAGTCGGAAGTAGCGTAGTTACCCCACGGGTTATTTATCAAATTGAAGCAGAGGCATTAAGTCTCTGCTTTTTTATTTCATCATTAAATCAACAGATATGCAGTTAACGACAGCATCAAGAAAGAAAGTAAAGATAAAATGTGCTTTACAAGGACCATCTGGTTCAGGTAAAACCAAATCAGCTCTATATATAGCTTATGGACTATGTGGAGCATGGGACAAGATAGCTGTAATAGATACAGAGAACAGAAGTTCAGAGCTATATAGTGATGTAGGAAATTTTAAAGTGTTACACCTTGAACCTCCATTTACGCCTGAAAGATATACTCAAGCTATTGGTGTATGTATTCAAGCAGGTATGGACGTAGTAATAATTGATAGCCTCACACATGAATGGGAAGCAATACTGGACATACACAGCAAGATGACAGGTAACTCCTTTACTAACTGGAGCAAGGTAACGCCTCGTCATAACGCTTTTGTCAATGCTATGCTACAAGCAGATGTACACATACTCGGTACTATCAGAGCAAAACAAGACTACGTACTATCTGACAAGAACGGTAAAATGGTGCCAGAAAAGGTAGGATTAAAGGGAGTACAGCGTGACGGCATGGATTATGAGTTTACTATCGTGTTTGACTTGGATACAAACTTACAGGCTAGGGTATCTAAAGATAGAACACAGCTCTTTTATGGCAAGCCTGACTTTATACCTACTGTAGAAACAGGTAAGAAGATACTGGAATGGTGTAACGAGGGCAAAGAAGTATCTCAAACTGATTTGATCAAGTCTATCATGCATCGAATTAACAGTTGCACAACTCTTGAGCAGCTTAATCAGCTATACAATTCTTACCCGGGAATACAACAAGCCTTGCAAAATGAGTTCACACAACGTAAGCAGCAAATACTATTAGAGCAACCAATTACTAACCACAAAAATGCACATCAGAATGGAACTTACAGACGTTAAAAATTCAACAACTACCCCTGGGAATAAGCAGTTGACTAGTGTTATCAATGAAGTGGTGAACGAAATAGAGGTAGTTAAAAGTAATAGTCCTTTTATAGAAGCTAATACTGTAGAGAGTACTCTTAGAGAGTTATCATTGGATCACATTATACCTGTTTTCATCAAAGACAATGAACCAGTAATAAGTCATACAGAGTTCATTCAGACAGCTATAAAAGCTACACAAGCTGTATTTAAAGATGAAACAGTTTTAAGCCCTGTGGTACGTATCTCTCACCCTGTCAAGGGCAGAGTGCCAGAGGCTAGGAATAAGCCAGCAAAAGAGCTCTTAGAGCACGAAAAAACCATTTATTATGAGCGTATGGCATTTACTATTGAAGTGCCAACGATACATACAATAATAGACGGCAATAGGCTTAATCTAACGGTAGGTGGAGTCAAGGCATATAGCCTAGACAATCTTTACGCTCGCTCAGGTACAGATCAAAATTTCAAAGTATTCATAGGCTTTAAGAATATGGTTTGTACCAACCTATGTGTAAGCACAGATGGCTATTTGAGCAACCTAAAGGTGAAGAATGTTCAGCAGTTATATAATGCTATTTACCTACTATTGAAAGACTACAATGCAGTAGAGTTATCTAAAAGGTTTGAAGTGTTCAGTAGGACAAGTATTACTGAAAAGCAATTTGCGAACCTTATTGGTAGGTGCAGAATGTATCGACACATGCCTGACCATCAAAAGAAGCAGCTACAAGACTTAATGTTTGGAGACAGTCAGATCAATCATGTATGTAAAGACTATTATTCAGACAATAGCTTTTGTAGTGAACCAGATGGTAGCATCAATCTCTGGAAACTGTACAACCTGTTTACTAATGCAAACAAAAGCTCATACGTAGACTACTTTCTGGACAGAAATGTTAATGCTTTTGAGTTAGTAGATACACTGGAAGAAAGCATTCAGAACAAATCCTCTTGTTGGTTCTTAAACTAAGCGCCTATGAATATTACAGATTATAATGTTCCAGGAGATGATATTGATGGGCTATGGTTAGTTAACAAAGACGGTGCAATGCTTTACTTGAGAGTGCCAATACGTGTGATCTGTATAGTATCAGTAAAAGACTTTCATTCAGGCATCACCTACTTTGTCGAAGCTATATTAGGCTCAGAAAGGGGTTGTTTAGTCTTCTTTATTTTTCAAAAGCCTGTAAGGCATTCCTACTTCCGAATCGTAGAAAGAAAGTAACACCTGCTGTAGTTGCGGTATATCCGAGTACAGAGTAACAGAGTGTTGGTGAATTTGTCGGGAGCGAAAGGATAGAGAGTTATGTTGTATTTTCTTTTGCGTCAATATACTGTATACAAGTAGATGTGTTTCTTTGAGACGGACTACCTCTCTATAATTATAAAAGTCCCCTGAAAAGTAAAAACATAGTTAGTCGAGAGTGCATTATTCGTAAGATATTGAATGTGTTTCTTGACTAACTTTGTATCATTATTTTTTAGTTAACCAGTGAGGTTGCTTGAAAGTTGCTTGAAAATATTCGTTCTTAATTTTGTAAATCATTGATATAAAAATAGTTAAAGGTGTATTCAATCTGCCTTACAAGCAGAGGGTCNNGAAGTAATATTACTATATGGCAAATGTCTATATTCTATATTCTCCAAAGAGTGACAAGTACTATGTTGGCAGTTGCAAGGACCTGAACGAAAGACTAACGAAGCATAGTACGAAAGAATATTCGGATAGTTATACAGCTACTCTGGCAGATGACTGGGAACTATTTTTTCAGATTGACAACCTGGCATATGAACAAGCCAGAAGCATTGAACAACATATTAAGCGGATGAAAAGCCGTAAGTACATTGAAAATTTGAAGGAGTATCCTGAAATTATTGAAAAACTAAAAATCAAGTACCGTTAGTCCGTGGTTCGTCCCGATAGCTATCGGG
>DINJ01000179.1:6717-6924 GCA_002423665.1 Bacteroidetes bacterium UBA5543
CCGCACCAGTCAGCATAAAAATCTATGATAGCAGGCAGTTCACCGGCAAATTTCCATTCTTTATTATTCTCATAGTCGAAAACCTTCTTCTTAAAGTCTTCCGTGGTTAATTGTACTGTAGCCATATATTTATTTTTTGCAAAGGTACATCATTCAGCAGGGGTCTTCTGTAATAAATATTACATAGGGCTATTGTTAAAGCGGTTT
>DINJ01000167.1:0-165 GCA_002423665.1 Bacteroidetes bacterium UBA5543
CGTTTTGTTGCCAAAGGGTTGCCGGATTTCGTGTTTTTCGTCCAAAGCAGAGTTGCCAGAGGGTTGCCATATATGCATACTGAATTCAGCGGCAGGGCTATCAGTCTTCGGCATACAAACTTTTAGCTTTAGGTCGCTACTAAGCTGCCCTTCATTTCTTTTGCT
>DINJ01000167.1:341-7026 GCA_002423665.1 Bacteroidetes bacterium UBA5543
TCCCGATAGCTATCGGGACGGGACAAACGGCGGGACTACTACAACAAATATACGTTATTTATACGATAATATCAAAAAATATCAACATTACTGGCGCAAGTCTTTTTGACTTGTGACAGGGGGCAGGCAAGTCTTTTCGACTTGCAAAAACTATATCTTTAATACCATGAGTACCAAATACAAATTTTGGGATAGCGCTGCCGTGTACTTCGTCAGTTTCGCCGTGGTAGAATGGATAGATGTGTTCACAAGAAACGAATACCGGGAGATAGTGGTGGACAGCATCCGATACTGTATAGCTAATAAAGGGCTGAGGGTACACGCTTGGGTGATTATGAGCAACCATGTGCATCTACTGATATCGCTGGAGGATAACAACCTCAATACGTTCGCGGATATTATTCGCGATATGAAAAAGTACACCGCTATGCACCTGGTAAAGACCATTAAAGAGCATCCACAGGAAAGCCGGAAGGAATGGATGCTGGCAATGTTCCTGCGCAGGGGGCGGAGCAACCCCAACAACACGATGTACCAGTTTTGGCAGCAGGACAACCACCCTATAGAGATAACGGATGCAGCGCATTATAACAATACGCTGGATTATATACATAACAACCCGGTAGTAGCAGGCTGGGCAGCAGTACCTGAACAATACCCCTGGAGCAGCGCTGCTGATTACGAGGGTAAAACAGGATTGATACCGGTTGTGGTTTTGTAGTTTTTTATAGCAAGTCAAAAAGACTTGCCGCGTGGCTTGGCACAAGTCGAGAAGANNTGGGGCGCTAAAATTGAAGTCCGATGCTGGCGCTAACTGACCTGAACTTGTTGTTCAAAATTTCTGAGCCTGTTTTGTTGAAGTCGCCATCAAAATAACGAACCCTTACCTGGTCTATACCTGAACCATTTTTGAATTCAGCAATGTGTGTGTACCTGACTCCGACACGAACGGCATTGATATACTTATTCTTTGTGTTATACACGGCACCTAGCCCGATATGGTACACCGGGTTAATATTCACATCAGAGAAATCCTTGGGAGACATAAACTTCCCATTGTATGAATCAGAGCCTATTTCTGTTTCATAACTCATAACAGGCTTAGCAATAGTGGTATTAGGGTTGGTATCATCCTGGTACGCCCATATATAGTAGCCCGTTTCACGAATACTATTAAAAAATGACACAGCTCCTAAACCTACCATACCCTGTAAGATGATTCTTTTCTGCTTTGGTATCGCATAGTTGTACCCCAACATAAAAGATGTATGCAGGTAACTGGTTTTCCATTGTTCGGTATATGACTGGTAAGGATTGGAAAAAGTAATCCCCGGCACAAAATCAGTCAGGTCAAAATCCCAGCCTACTCTATGGCTTTGGGTACCATAGTCCAGGAAAGTATTGAAAGTAAAATGTCTTTTATTTTCGTATTCATAGTTAATGCCTAATTCATACCCGGTAGTATTATGGAGCGTCATTCTTCGATTCCCCTCATATACCACCACATCCTTCTCATTTACGAGATAAAATTTCAAAGTAGAATTGAAGTAAAAGCGGTGGCGTTCAGTCCGTGCCCGTCCGGGGTTTTCCTGTGAATAGGCATTACCCGATAAGAGCAACAGTATAACGACAACCAGTATGGTATACTTCATCCACCTAAAGATAATTCATACATATGTAACTTGCCGCCTGGCTTGGCACAAGTCGAGAAGACTTGCGCCAGATGGGGCCAGATGGGGGAAAACGTTAATTATTGACTCCGATAGATTTACACTCATTTAGTAACATTATATGAGAGCCATATTTGATGGAAATGATTCTCAATGTATCTTGCATTGTCTTAACAACATTAAAAGCACTGCAATTTCTCATTAGTTAACACTAGCCCCCATTGTACACTACCGGGTTTTGACAGCCGGGCCTTTATCAACAATCCATCTACATACAACACACTTTCATTAATACATGAGATACTTATTTCATTTTGCGGCTATCGCAATACTTGTTTTCTGCACTCAAAACATCTGCGCACAGACTGATGCAAAAAAACGATCAATGACAAAAACAGCCGTTTGGAATTTTCCAATACCAGCTTACCAGGAATCAGGGCCCAATAGTGTAACAATCGACTTTGAATATTATTTCTATAAAGAGTACCTGGGCGGCAAGCCATACGCCTCACTTTGGATAAAAGCCAAAAGAATGGAGTTTACCAACGAGCGTGGCACCGATATATTTAAGTACAAAGGGCAAACTTATATGGCAACCGCTCTTTCTGCATGCGATGGCGCTACTAATGCCTATGAGGGATTTGAGGACGTGAGAATAACCAATGTTGAATTTGAAGTTGATATCTACGGTAATGCATTGACAATAAAACGAATTGCCTGGAATAATAATTTTGAAAACTACCATCACCTACGCGAAATAAAAGAAGATGATGACATGAATCACTTTGGCTTTGGCTGGGTATTGGCACAAACCAAGGCTATTCACTACGAAAACTCTTCGAAGCTGATAGCAAGGATAGAGAATTGCAATAAGCTGGGCAAGGATAGAGAGGAGTATAAAAAAGTAATTGCTGAAGCAGACAGGCTGTACGGGCAAAACAAACTGGAAGAAGCAAGGGAACTATATCTGAAAGCCTCAAAACTACTTTACAGGGAGCAATACCCTAAAAACCAATTAGCGAAAATAGATGCAGCTTTGGGCAAAAAGAAAGAAGAGGATGCTAAAAAGGCTGAAAATGACACAGACAAGGACGATAACAAAACAGCAGAGAAAAAAGAAAGTACCGACCCTGCGAAGAAAAGCAGCGGTGGTTCGGGTTCGAAGTCTTCTTCTGAAAAATCGTCGGACAGCAGCACCCCAACCGTAAGTTGGGAAGAGCTGCAAAGGCTGGAACGTGAGCGCAAGCAGGGCTTGCAAAACCATACCTATTACATGTCTGCACAGTCAACAAATGCGCTCAGCCGTTTTAACGAAACGGCAACCCTCAGCGGAGACTTCAGCAGTATAGAGGATATAGAAAGAGAATACCGGTCAAAAATGTCTTCGCTCAACTATGAGGCCAACAACCTGAAAACAACCAATGATGAATACCTGCGCTCTCTATACGCCAATTCGTATGACGGAGCCAGCCAGAGAGACCAGGCAATAGGCCAAACAGTGCTGGCTGCCGGGCAAATCATAAACAGCATAGCTAACGAGCAAAGAAAAAAAGAGGCACAGGAAAACCTGAGACGGCAACGCGAACAGGCCATCGCCGATATGAAAGCACGGGAAGCGGCACTGGAACTCCAGAAGAAAAAGGCACGCACCGACATACGCAAAAAATTCCTGGAAGCATATCCTGATGGTGGTACCCCGCTGTCATCGCAAAACATACAGGCAAATGAAGTGTACTTCTTCGCCTACTCGGCAGACGAAGGCAATTTATCAGCTGAAAAATGCCGGGTGCATGTGACGGATATGTTTCCTGTAGGCAGGTACAAAGACGGCACCTGGATATTTAAAAACACGCTGGCGGGTGACATCAGGCAAAAAACACAGCAACAGAAGATAACGTTAATAGGCTATTTCACATCGAAAGAAGAGCTGGCAGAAAAACGCAGTGAATTTCTGGCCAATGCCGGCAAACTGGGTTTTGTGGTGAGTGATATAAAATACGCAGGCAAAAAAACAGACCAGGGCGGCAGCCAGGATTTTTGGGGCAATAAAACTAACAGCAATACACCTGCCGATAAAACCCCGGCAAAGAAAGATGACTTCTGGGAAACCGGTAAAAGCACACCAAAAACGGACACAAAAAAACAGCCCCAGAAAAAAGACGACTTCTGGGATAAATAGACACAAATAATATGAGGACACTACTAATAATATTACTGATAACACTCAACATAGGCTATGCCTATGCGCAGAACGAACTGAAGGCACGCATAGAGTTTGAAGCTGCTGAAACAGCTTTTACTGACAGCAACTTTAAACAAGCGTATGAAAAGCTGGATAAAGCCGAAAAATTGCTGGGCAAATGGAGTGCGCGTATCAGCTATATGAAAATATTGTCTCTAAACCAATTTGTACCCGTTGGCAAAAAAGATGACCCATATACACAAGAGCTACGCAAAGAAGTGAAGCTATACATGGACTATGCCAAGGCTAATAAAAACGACATAGACATGGATAAGTTTAAAGAGATGTATGCCGTAGAAGAACGTTTGGCCAATGCCTTTGACCCCGATATACATTATAACACTCCGGGTTGGAAAGCCGCTAAGGATGCTGACAGGAACAATGAAAAAGCACGGGCATTTGAACTATATAGCCGTGAAGCTGATAATGGTAATCCGGCCGGTATATATGCTGTTGGCCTTTATCATTGTTATGGAATTGGTGGCGCAAAGCAAAACAAGGAACTTGGAGAAAAGCTACTGTTACGTGCAAGGTACCTGGGTGAGCCCAAATCAATTGGTGCACTGGCTGCTTTATACTATTATCAGGCAACAACCACATTACAGTATAAAAAAGCACTGGATATGGCAATGGAAGCTACTTCACAAAATGTCACGCAGGGATGGCTAACACTGGCTAATATGTATTTAAATGGTAAAGGTGTTGAGAAAAATAGTAAAGAAGGACTAAGATGCTACCAGGAAGCTGAAAAAGATACAGCCTATGATCTACGATACCTTATAGCATCACTATACCTCTACGGAGATGCAACTGTACAGGATTATGCAAAGGCTGCAAAAATATATAAAGAGCTAATAATGGAAAATACTGAGAGCGTAGGAAATGCACTGCACAGTATAGGGTACATGTACGAAAATGGATTTGGCGCACCAAAAGACTATAGTGTGGCATTTGAGATGTACGCCAAAGCCGCTGAAAAAGGTCACAAAGACGCTTACGAACGCCTGGCATATTTCTACGAAAACGGCCTGGGTGTAAAACGGGATAAAAAACTAGCCGCTGAATGGCGAGAAAAAGCAAAAAAATAAACTAAGACAAATAAAAAAATGAAGAAACTACTATTTATTCTGATGGTTACATGTTTTTCCATCAGCACCTATGCGCAAGACGATATGATAGCCCGCATAGAATACGAAAACGCTGAACAGGCTTATAATGCTGAACAGTATGACGTGGCCATAACCCACATTGACAAGGTGGAGAAAAAACTGAAGACCTGGAGTTGCAAAGTATCTTACCTGAAAATAATGACGCTGAGTAATATAGTTGACTATATGGACTCAAATGCCAACTATGTAAAGCTGGAGCAGGAAGTGCGGGCCTATATGAAGTATGCTGAAAAAATGGGCAACGAAATGGATATGGATAAATTCAGAAACGTATATAACATATCTCAAAACCTGGAAGCTGCTGTTGGTGCGAGGTTGTACTACTCATCACCTGAATATTTTGCAGAAAAAGGCCCAATGAGAGATTCCATGATATCTATGTTCAGAGATCATAAGTTTTTACCAGGGATGACTTATGATGAGGTGAAGAAATATTATCCGGAAACAGCAACTTTTGTTAAACTATATGGCTTCCGGGGTGGGCATTTGTATGCCAAAAGCAATGACTTCTATAAGTATAAGGCAACGGAAAAAATAGATAATATAGTTGTCAGAAATGATACTGTTATTAGCCTCACTTATACACTTGCTTCAGAATACAATTCAAATATTGATGTTGTAAAGGAAAAATATGCCGACTGGGTGAATAAACTTAAAAGGGTTTTTGGTGAAGAAAATGTTGTATTTGAACACATCGCAAAAACAAAACACAGCAAAATTGAACTCACTGCTGCAAAAGTGTATCACGAGCCTTATCGCTTCAGAATTAGTTTAGCATTGGTTGACTATGGAGAACATAATGTCAACCGCTTAAACATTACTTTTTCAATTGATGATGATTTATAGCCTCACGACAGCTGGCTACTACACCCCCTTTATAGCATGCAGGTAGTCTATTATCTGCCTGCGTTTTAGGGTATCCCTTATGGGTGCATGGTAGGTGTTTATCATCTTGTCCACCAGCTCTTCCCAGGCGGCGTAGCTCATGGCGGGCTGCATCTCTATATAGCGCAGCGAGTGGCAGGGTGTGCAGTAGCCCTCTACCAGTGCTACATGGCCGGCCTGCGGCAGCACCGTCTGCACATCGCTTATATCGGTAATGGTGGCGCTGCCGGCTTTGGTTGTAGTGGCATCATCCTGCGTGCCGCTGTTGCAGTTGCACAGCAGCAGCAGCATTACGGGCAGGCTATATTTCAGTAGTTGTTTCATCGTACTACCAGTGGTAAAGATTCTATTTCGTTGCGCATATAGCCGCTGCGGTTCCAGTGGCGTGTTGGCTGTGTTTTGCCGGCTGCATTGGTGGCTTTTACCAGCAGTTGCACTTCGCCACCCTGTGCCGGGGTATAAGTATAATGCCAGCTNNGGGCTGCCATGTAGCGCCGCCGTCGCTGCTCAGTTCTACCTTTATTATGCCCGTGCCATCGTCCATCGCCAGCCCCTGCACCTCGCAGGCCTTGCCTTTTTCTATCACAGTGCCGGGCTCGGGGTGCACAAACAGCGAGCGTACATCCATCCTGCTGATGGGCACCATGTTGCGGCTGAGGTTGGCAGGTTCTTCGTTGGCATCTACCGCATCGGCAGGTATGCGGTAGGCTTTGTCCATC
>DINJ01000167.1:7067-7437 GCA_002423665.1 Bacteroidetes bacterium UBA5543
CATACCCACCCAATAGGTAGCGTACCAACCCGGCACCACCAGCTTCAGCGGGTAGCCGTTCAGGTGGGGCAATGGCTCGCCGTTCATAGCATAGGCCACCATTACTTCGCCATCCATAGCATGTGCCAGCTCCAGTGTTTTGATAAAGTCGGGCGTATTGGGGAACACGGGCTGGTCCAGCCCGTTGAAGGCAACGGATTTTGTATTGCTACGCGCACCTGCCATCTGCAATATATCTTTCAGCCGCACACCCGTCCACTCGGCATTGCCCATGCCGCCGTTCTTCCACTGCGCACCCGGCACGCGGGGATCGCAAAAGTTGCGGGCGTTGCCTGCGCAGGCACATAGGGCTACCAGTTTGTAGGGTTCA
>DINJ01000098.1 GCA_002423665.1 Bacteroidetes bacterium UBA5543
TACTTATTGTTCATGATGCAACATTGCGATAATAATGTGTCTGTAAGAACGGCTATTCAGCAATCATGTAAATTTTGTCTGCCAAATATCCCCAACGATTTTATGCCAACGTTTTTAGAGTACAAAATGTTTCATTTTTTGGAAGCTATTATTTGCTCTAATTTTTCAAGAGAGGTATGGCGTGGTGTATGGCAAAGAGAGAGGTGTTATGTAGTGAAAAACAATGGAGAGTTAGAGTATTACACTGTATATGATTATCGTGGGCTGGTGTTGAAGTTGTTAGATTGGTTGGTAATCAGCTTTACCGAATTACCCGATACAAAATACCCTACTTACAGAATGAGGATGTCGTTGGGTGGGTGAGGGGGTACGGCGCGAGTCAACCTCCCCGATTGGCACATACCCTAAAGGTATATGCCAATGTCCCCTCCTAAAAACAGGAGGGGAGTTAACTCAAGATATTTTATAGAAACAAAAAGTACTAATAGACTCCCCTCCTGTTATTAGGAGGGGCAGGTTTTTTTCCCGCTGAAAGCGGGATGAAAACCGGGGAGGTTGACTCGCGCGGGACTATTTGAATTTGCTGCGTATTTCATCCAGTACCCAATCTGTGAGGTTAAAGACATCTTTGTTCTCGAAGCGTAAAACAGTGTAACCTAGGTCGGTTAATCGTGCATCGCGGTGCAGATCGTTTTCTGCTACTTGCGGGTGGTTGTGTACTTCGCCGTCCAGCTCTATCACTATACGTTCTTCAGCACAGTAAAAATCAACAATGTAGTTTTCAATACTTACCTGCTTGCGGAATTTACGGCCATCCAGTTTTTTGTTTTTCACTAATTCCCAAAGCGCGGCTTCGGCGGGAGTGAGTGTTTTGCGCAGGTCACGCCGGTTATCTTTCAGGTAGGTGAGGTTTTTTATTTGTCCGCTTCTCATGCTGTGGTGTTGTGTAATAAATTTAGTGATTTTTTTCCCTCGCGAGTCAACCTACCCGATTTGCACATACCCTAAAGGTATATGCAAATGTCCCCTCCTGATTGCTTCGTACCTCGCAACGGCGGGAGGGGAGTTTATTTTTCCGGCGCGAGTCAACCTCCCCCGAATGGCAATGCCCTAAAGACATTGCCATTCTCCCCTCCTAAAAACAGGAGGGGAGTTATCATGAAATAAATTTTAGTAGTAACAAATAAAATTAAGTGGCTCCCCTCCTGTTTTTAGGAGGGGCGTGTTTTTGTCCCGCTTTTAGCGGGATTAAAACCGGGGAGGTTAACTCGCGCCGGAGTTTTATAAACTACATTATCCTTTGCGACTTGCCGCCGGACTGGCGGGTGAAGAGCAGCACGTAGGCGATGATGAGCAGTACGGATGTGGCCGATGAGGCGAATATCTTCAGCAGCAGGTAGCCGATGTTGGATATGCTCCACAGCTCAACAGTAAAGAAGGCGGCATGGTGCAGCACTACCAGAAATGATACGTATACAATAAAGGGCAGCCAGCCCATGTTTTTAACCGATGGTGTCTGGCCCGAATATTCAGAGAGGTTTTTGGGCAGCAGCGCATTGAGCACGTTGATGCGGAAGTAGGCTATGAGCACGGTAGCAAATGCGTGCATACCGGCGGTGTTCATAAACGAGTCGACACTGAGGCCGCAGAGAAAACCGGCGAAGAGTAATAATGCCACGGGCGTTTCGAAAGGCAGCAATAGTATAAACAGCGGGTAGAGATAGGGTATGAATATAGGGAAGCCGCCCGGCTGCGCCCACCACTGCAGGGTTACCTTGTTGAGTATGAGCACCTGCACCAGCAGGATGACACAAAAGCGGATGATATTTTTAATCAGCGTCGTCATTTATCATCGTCTTTCTTAGCAGCTTCTTCCAGCCTGCGCCTTTCGGCCGACATCTTGTTTTCCACTATGTACACGTATTGCAGGTTGCGGAAGTTGGCCGTTGGACGCAGGTACAGCACCTGCAGGTTTTTACTTTTTATCAGCGTGGTTTTGTACACCGTGCCTATGCGTATATTGGCGGGGAAGAATGAATATTCTGTAGTGAAAACGGTATCGCCTTTGCGCACTTTTATCTGCGTAGGCACGTCGCGCATCATCAGTTGCGATGGGTCTTTACCATCCCAGGATACATAACCCACTGTACCATCCTTCAGCTTGGCGCTTACCTGTTGTTTTTTGCTGAGTACGGATATAGCTGTAGCAAAGTGTGCAGATGTATTAACTACACGGCCGATAGCGCCGTTGGCGGATATAACGGCCATGTCTTTTTTAACGCCGTCTTTTTCACCACGATTCAGTGTAATATAGTTGTTGACGTTGCCCACAGAGTTGTTGATAACACGCGCGGTGCGGTATGTATAATCAGCATACTTCACCACCTTGCCACTATCGGTGTAGCTGACGGGCACTGTAGCGGCGGAGTCGTATATCACATCTGTTTCGGCCTGTGCGGTGAGGCGTTTGCGCAGCTCTATGTTTTCGCGCAGCAGGCTATCGTTCATGCGGCGCAGAGCGAAGTAGTAGGCTACATCGTTGCGCTGCTTGTACATATTGCCTATCAGCAGGTTGGCGGAGCTCATGATGTCATCGCCCTGTACGGTTTGCGTGCGTGCTATCAGCACGATGCATATCACTTCCAACAGGAGGAAGAGAATAAGATTAAAAAACCTTCGTATGAACAGGATGAAATTGCGCACGCCCTTTACTGCTCTTTAGTGTGTGTCATTACCGGTACACCGCATTGCGTACCAAGTTACTCATTACCGTTCTTATTTCATGAGGAAAGGCATACGCGAAATATTCTTGAGCGCCATGCCTGTACCACGCACCACGGCACGCAGCGGATCGTCGGCTACATGTACGGGCAGTTTTATCTTTTGCGATATGCGCTTGTCGAGCCCGCGCAGCAAGGCGCCACCACCTGTCAGGTACAAGCCCCTGCGGTATATATCGGCGGCCAGCTCGGGCGGTGTGCTTTCCAGTGCTTTCAGTATCGCTTCTTCTATTTNNCCTGTTACCAGGTCGCGTCCGTTTACGGCTATATCATCGGGCGGGTTGTCCAGCTCCTTAAGCGCGGAGCCCACGTGTATTTTTATCTGCTCCGCAGTACGCTCGCCTATCATCAGGCTGTGGTAGCGGCGCATAGCTTCCATTATATCTGCGGTAAACTCATCGCCCGCTATACGTATAGACTGGTCGCATACGATACCCGCCAATGCAATAACGGATATACCGGTAGTACCACCGCCTATGTCAATAATCATGTTACCCGTTGGTTCTTCCACATCTATACCAATACCCAGTGCGGCGGCCATAGGTTCGTGTATCATATACACTTCTTTGGCGCCGGCTTGCTCGGCCGAGTCGCGCACGGCACGTTTCTCTACTTCGGTAATGCTGGAGGGGATGCATATCACCATCTTCCAGCTGGGGGGGAACCATGGTTTCTTTTTATGCTGTACGAGTTTTATCATTTCGCGCAGCATACCTTCTGCCGCATTAAAGTCGGCTATCACACCATCTTTCAGCGGGCGTATGGTCTTCAGGTTTTCATGCGTTTTTTCGTGCATCATCATGGCCTTCTTACCCACCGCCACTATCTTGTTGGATGTGCGGTCGATAGCCACAATAGATGGCTCGTCTACCACCACCTGCTCGTTGTGGATAATCAATGTGTTGGCCGTGCCCAGATCTATCGCTATCTCCTGGGTGAGAAAGTTGAACAAGCCCATATCGGGTATATATAAAAAATTAAATTATTAGTTGATTATGACAGTGAAAAACTACGCTTTTTAGCTGAAAAACCCGCAAAAATCCACCATTGGTAGCAAAAATAGGACTTTTGACTACCAAAATTAAATAAAGTAAATAACTATGTGAGGGAGGGGTGAGATTACCTAAATATTAATTCTCAGCTAAAGTTGAAAAATTTAGCACACTATTTGCATAGAGGTAGTTTAAGACAAAAATCAGTTTGTTTTTTAAAACCCTTTTTATGAAGAAAAGAATACTATCTGTAAGATGGGCGGTGCTGCCATTGCTGTTGTTGCTCACCGCCTGCGACCCGTTTAGAAACAATCCTCGTCCGGAGCCCGAACCCTCGCCAGATGAAGTGGAGGGATACGCTCCGGTTTATTCGTCTGCCGAAGACGCGGCGAAAATCACATCGACTGATGTAAGGCCAATAGAAAAAGGCGGAAAGATTTATGTAAAAGGAAATATGCTGTACCAGGTAGAAGTGGGCAAAGGCATACACGTTATCAACATCAACGACGGAGCTAATCCGCAGAAGCTGAGTTTTATACATGTTACAGGTGCGCAGGAAATGTCTATCATGGACAACTACCTGTACACCAACCATATGAATGACCTGGTGGTGCTGAACATTGCTGACGTCAATAACATTCAACTGGTAGACAGGGTATCGGGTATGTTTCACCTGGTAGACCCTAACCTGCCGCCTGCCGCCGGTTGGTTCGAGTGTATAGATGAATCGAAAGGCGTAGTGGTAGGCTGGGAATTGAAAACATTGTATAAGCCTGTATGCAGGAAAAATTAACCCTTAAAAAATTACAAATCATGAAGTCTTTAAAATATATAGCCTTTATAATATTGACAGCATTAGCTGCATCATGCGACAAAGCGAATCAGTCTACGACCCCTAATTCATCCGGCGGCTTTGACAACAACCCAGGTACGGGACAAGGCGGTTCGCTGGCACGTTTTACCATAGCACAAAAACATCTTTATGTTGTAGACGATATGAAGCTGCACGCTTATTCATTAGACAATCCCTCTACACCCAGGCTGACAAGCACACAACTGATAGGAGAGGATATTGAAACCATTTACAGCTATAAGGATAAGTTGTTTATCGGATCTCAAAACGCGATGTACGTGTATTCTATATCTGATGCGGGCCACCCCGACAAGCTGGGTACCGCCAGCCACGTGCGCGCCTGCGACCCCGTAGTAGCCAACGACAGTGTAGCATATGTTACCGTGCGCAGCGGCAACAGTTGTGGTGGTACGCTCAACGCCATGTTTGTGTATGATGTTACCAGCGTACTTAACCCTAAGGAACGTAACGTTATTAATTTGGAAACTCCATGGGGGCTTGGCATGGCCGGCAACAGGTTGTTTGTATGCCAGGGCAGCAACGGCCTGGCAGTATATGATATCAGTAATCGTTATTATCCGTCTCTCAGGCAACGTTTTTACGATGACACTTACTATGATGTAATACCGTATAACGACTTGCTGATATGCATGGTGAAGGGAGGTATGCTGCTGTACGAGCTGAAATCTGACGGACAGATACTGAAGCTGGCTAAAATAAGCGGATAAGAGAGTTGCTATTAATACAAAAAAAGTGCCGCTCGTTGAGCGGCACTTTTTTATCAGGATAATAAATTATCGTTTAATCTCGCAACGAACCTGTAACGGTATATTCACCCATCACAAAACTTCCGTTGTCATCGTATATAGTTTCGTATGTAATAGTATAACGTCCATTCTCAATGTCAATCATTCCGGAGCCTGAGATAGTGAAATCTTTGTAGTTTCCACCCTGCCAGCTGCGTCCTTGCAATATTTGATCTGGTATAATTAGTTTCCCGTTTGCCATATCTACCAACACCTTAACATGATAGTTTGAATTGGCAGCATTGTAACTGAAGAAATATTCAGTAAGGTTTGTGTTATAACTCAGAACCATATTTCTAAGGTACAGCTGGTTTTCTATTGTATTGTTAGTAATATATGTTTGGGCATATATTACACTGTCAGCCGTATCAGTAGTTTGTACTTGTGTAGTCTGCAGCTTGTTCCAGAACATTGTATTGACTTCACGTGTTGTCATGGTATCAATAACCAGTTGAACGATATAATCTTTTGTTCTGCCTGTTTCACTTACGCTCATTATTTTCAGCTCGTAGGTACCCGGTGTTGCAAATCGTACATCCAGCATCAGGTTGGTGCTGAATGTAGTGTACCCTGACACTGAACTGAATTCGGCTTTAACGCCTGCAGGCACGCCTCTGATGGCCATAGTTACTTTTTGTTCCAGGCCAACGTTGCGCATTACAGTTATCGGCATTACCACTTCACTCCATGGTGTAGTACGCACATCGCTTATGCCCGCGATGGTCAGGCTGGTATCTACCGGCTTGTTGGTATCTATATATACCGTATCTACCTCAGGGGGTGGCAGTATAGACGATTTTTTCTTTTCGCAGGCTGTGAATGTAAGTGCTAACAACCCTATAGCTAATAATACTTTGTTCATACGCTTTAGTTTCTTGTTCATATATATTTAACGGAAAAATAATACCGAAAATATTTATATGCAACTTTAGCTAAGAAATTAACACCTTCCGGCAAGAATGTGAATTATTTTTTTGCGAAAATGGGATTGATTATCAATTAATTACAAACAAGGGTCAAAAATTCTTAATGATTTTTTTGGTGCAATCGGGGGGTAGATTTACCTTTGCAGTCCCCAAAAAACAATTGTGGGTGCCTCAAGCGCTGAAAGGCAATGCAGACAGGCAATTTAGAGCAAATTAACAGAAATAATGAGACATCTGAGTTTTAAAACACAATCGGCTAACGAGAAGATCGTAAAACGCGACTGGTATATAGTAGATGCTACAAACCAGACAATGGGCCGTATGGCGTCGAGGGTAGCTTCTATCCTGCGTGGCAAAAACAAAGCATATTACACTCCACACTTCGATTGTGGCGATTATGTAATAATAGTGAACAGCGCGACAGTACAAATGACCGGTACTAAAATGGAAACTAAGGAATACCAGACGTTTTCAGGTTACCCCGGCGGACAAAAGATAGAAACAGCAAAATCATTGCTGGTTCGTCGCCCCAACGTAGCAGTAGAGCGCGCGGTAAAAGGTATGCTGCCTAAAAACCGCCTGGGCCGTGCTATGTACAAAAAACTGTTTGTGTACGAAGGAGCAGAGCATCCGCACAAAGCGCAGCAGCCTAAAGAATTGAAATTCGAAAATAAATAAGTTTAAAATTTTATCCGATATATAATGGAGAAGCGTAAAAATACCATTGGCCGTCGTAAAGAAGCTGTTGCAAGGGTTTACCTGGGTAAAGGTACCGGCAACATCACGGTAAATGGCAAAGATTATAAAGCATACTTCCCTTTGATGTACCTGCAAAACCAGGTAGAGCGTTCTCTGCTGGTAACAGGCACTCAGGAAAGCTATGACGTGGCTGTTACAGTAGCAGGCGGTGGTCCTAAAGGCCAGGCAGAGGCAATAAAGCTGGGTATCGCCCGTGCTTTGATGCAGGAAAACGCCGAGCAATATCACGACGCACTGAAGAAAGAAAGCCTGCTGACGCGCGACCCGCGTTCTGTAGAGCGTAAGAAGTTTGGTAAACGCAAAGCTCGCCGTAGCTTCCAGTTCTCTAAACGTTAATCGTGCGATTGTAACAATTTTATTAACCGTCAAGAAAAAATTAAAATGGAAGATAATAAAAGCCTGCAGCAGTCGCTCCTCGAAGCCGGCGTGCACTTCGGCCACCTGAAGAAAAAGTGGAATCCTAAGATGTTGCCTTACATCTTCGCAGAGAAGAACGGCATACACATCATAGACCTGAACAAAACAGTAGAAGGCCTGGATGAAGCTGCCGCAGCATTGAAATCTATCGCAAAGAGCGGTAAGAAAATCATGTTTGTTGCTACTAAGAAACAAGCAAAAGAAATAGTAGCTGAAGCTGCTGCAAAAGCCAACATGCCATACGTTACAGAACGTTGGCTGGGTGGTATGCTGACCAACTTCACCACTATACGCAAGAGCGTAAAGAAAATGCAGAGCATTGAGAAAATGCTGGAAGATGGTACTATGGACAGCGTAACTAAAAAGGAGCGCCTGACATTGACCCGCAGCAAAGACAAAATGGAAAAAGTACTGGGTGGTATCGCACAGATGGGCCGTGTACCTGCTGCATTGTTCATCGTTGATATCTCTCACGAGCACATAGCTCTGGCAGAAGCCAAGCGCCTGGGTGTAACTACCTTCGCTATGGTGGATACTAACAGCGACCCTACTAAAGTAGACTTCGCTATACCTGCCAACGATGATGCTACCAAATCGATAGCAATAGTAACGCAGTACCTGACTGCAGCTATAATGGAAGGCCTGGAAGAGCGCGCTACATCTAAAGACGAAGATGACCAGCACGATGAAGAAGAAGAGTCAACTAAAGAGCGTGGTGTGGAAATGAGTGAAGAAGAAGAAGGCGGCGCTCGTGGCGGACGTGGTAAGAAAGGCGGCAACACCGGTGGTGGTGGCGCAGCAGGTGGTGGCCGTGGCCGCCAGGGCAGCGGTGCAAGGGGCACACGTAAAACAACAGGTAGCGGACCGGCTAAACGCGGTTAATTTTCGCCCCTGTTAATGATAATATAGTTTTAAAGCCCCAGGTTTGGGGCTTTAAACATGGTTTCAGAATTTCGATTTTTAATAATTTTTATTTTAAAAAGGATATAATAAAATGAGTGTTACAATATCTGCTTCGGATGTAAACAAACTGCGCCAGCAAACAGGCGCCGGTATGATGGACTGTCGCAAGGCACTAGCTGAAAGCGATGGCGATTTTGAAAAAGCGATTGACTGGCTGCGCAAGCAAGGCCAGAAGGTAGCTGCTAAACGTGAGGACAGGGAAGCTAAAGAAGGTGTGGTAATAGCAAAAACAACTGCTGACAACAAAACAGGTGTTATTGTTAACCTGAGCTCGGAAACTGACTTCGTGGCTAAAAACCAGGATTTCATTGACTTTTCACAAAAGATAGCTGATATAGCTCTGGAGCAGAAGCCCGCTACTATAGATGAGCTGAAGGCTGCAGCTATGGAAGGTGCTACAATAGGCGACAAACTGCTGGAAGTAGTAGCTAAAATTGGCGAGAAGATAGACATCATAAAATACGAGCTGGTGACTGCTGAAACAGTTGTGCCTTACATCCACTCAGGCTACCGTATAGGCGTATTGGTAAGCATGAACAAGCCTGCTAACCAGGCTATAATAGACGCAGGCCGCGATGCAGCCATGCAAATAGCAGCTATGAACCCGCTGGCGGTAAACGCTGACGGTATTTCACAGGAGACTATTGACCGTGAGAAGGAAATAGCTGTTGAGCAAATAAAAGCTGAAGGCAAACCCGCTGATATGGCAGAGAAAATAGCCGTGGGTAAGCTGAACAAGTTCTTCAAAGAAAATACCCTGCTGGACCAGCCTTTCGTTAAAGACGCAGGCCTGACAGTTGGTAAATACCTGGACACTGTAGAAGGTGGTCTGACTGTTACTGCATTCAAACGCGTAGCTGTAGGATAATTGACTGATAATAAATAAGTTGCGAAAGGTGTAGAATTAATTCTACACCTTTTTTCATTATTTGGCACCAGTATTGCTGACTGTAGGCATCATCGCAATTTTTTTTTACAACGCTACATTATTAAGAGTTAATCATAACAAAACATATTACCTTCTTTCTTTAATAGAAAATATTTTATTTCTTTGCGAAAAATTACGGAAGCTCAAAAATCCTACTTAATTAACTCCCCCTCTTAAAATCTTCTAAAACAGAAAATCAACCCATATGAGAAAAATTAGACTAATTACTCTGCTGGCGATGATGTTGCCTGTGCTTGCGCAAGCGCAACGTTATATCGGCATTGCCACCAGCAACTGGAGCGGTACTAACGGCATGTACCTGAACCCGGCCAATATTGCAGACAGCCGTCACAAGTTCACAATNNGTGTTAATAACAACCTGGCACAGATAAACGGTGGTGTAAGCGGATTGACAAACATCGGTGACGATGGTGTGAACTCTGCTCTTACGTTTCAGAACCAAAGTGAGTTCAGCCTGTTGGCACCTTATTTCGAGCTGCGTGGCCCCGGCGTAATGGTCAGCATCAATTCTAAGCACAGCTTCGCGATAACTACACGCGTACGTGCTATGAACCAGTTCCACAACTTCAACCAGGACCTGTACCGTTTTGTTACAGACTCCACTTACAAGGTTGACTTTACCAGCAATGCCCCTGTAAGCATCAACACAGATGAGTTTAACTATACCACACATGGCTGGAGCGAAATAGGGCTGAGCTATGGAGGTGTAATATATGATGGTGGCAAACACTTTGTAAAAGGTGGTTTGACCGTTCGCTACCTTATGGGCGCTGCATATATCAGCACAGTGGCTACGGGCATTAATGCAACCGCTTACCCCTTGAGAGACTCGCTGATTATTACAAATACCAACATGAGTTTTGGTAGCAACATAGCCGGCAATGATGGTTTTGGCAGCAGCCCAAGCGACTTCATGGGCGGCAGCGGCAACGGATTCGGTGTCGACCTGGGTTTTGTGTACGAGTGGAGGCCCGACAACGAAAAGTATAAATATGATATGGATGGCAAAACAGGCATATCTGACCGCAGCAAAAACAAATACAAGCTGCGTGTTTCCGCATCTGTTGTTGACTTCGGTTCTATCAAATACAAAAACAACAACTTTACGGCCAACATAAGAAACAAAACGGGACAGGCAGCAACTATGAAAGGTACTGACCTGGCTGATAGCTTTACCAGCTACGATAAACTGGTTCGTTATACTTCAAATCACAACCTGGCTGTTGACTCAGGAACAGGTAATTCTGTATCAAAAGTGTACCTGCCTACAACTATGATACTGGGCGTAGATTATCACGCAGTAAAAGGCCTTTATGTGAATGCTATGTTCATGATGAATATGGTTAACCGCGAGAACTTCGGTACTTCTTTCTACAACCAGCTGACAGTTACCCCTCGTTGGGATACACGCGTATTCAGCGCAGGTATACCTTTGACTTATGACTTCCTGACCAAGAGCCTGAAATATGGCCTGGGCCTGCGCGTGGGAGGCTTCTTCCTGGGTAGCGACGACCTGACAGGTATATTGGGCAACGGATATGGTGCTAACTTCTACCTGGGTGCTTCTATTCCTATCAATAACAAGAAACCAAAAGATAGCGATGGCGATGGTGTATCTAACAAGAAAGATAAGTGCCGTAACGAGAAAGGCGTATGGGAAGAACGTGGATGCCCTAACCCTGATAAAGATGGTGACGGTGTACTGGATAAAGATGATAAGTGCCCTGATGTTGCAGGTTCAAAAACTGCTGAAGGCTGCCCTGATACTGACCTGGATGGCGTAGCTGATGCTGAAGACCGTTGTCCTACGGAAGCAGGTGCTCCCGGTTTGCAAGGCTGCCCTGACCGTGATAGTGACGGTGTAGCTGACCTGGATGACGCTTGCCCTGATGTACCGGGCCTGGCTCAGTACAAAGGCTGCCCTGACAGCGATAACGATGGTATCTCTGATAATGAAGATAAGTGCCCTAACGCTGCCGGCCCGATAGCTAACCAGGGTTGTCCTGACACAGATAACGATGGTATAGCCGACAACCTGGATAAATGTCCTACTGTACCTGGTACTGCTAACAACTACGGTTGCCCCGAGGTAAGTGTAGAAGTGAAGAAGCGTCTCGCTTTTGCAGCAACAGCTATCCAGTTTGACCTGGGCAAGGCTACTATCAAGAAAACTTCTTACAAACTGCTGGATGAAGTAGTAACAATACTGAATGAGTATAAAGACTACAACATGACCATAGACGGCTACACCGACAATACAGGTGACGATGCCAGGAACCTGGAACTGTCTAAACAACGCGCTAATGCAGTAAAAGAATACTTCATAAGCAAGGGTGTAGATGCCAACAGGCTTACATCAAACGGTTACGGAGAAGCTAACCCTGTTGCCAGCAACAAAACTGCTGCAGGGCGTGCTAAAAACCGCCGTGTGGTGATGGACCTGAAGCTGAAATAATAACCAGTTAATTACAGCAAAGAAAAGCCCCTTGCAAAAATGCAAGGGGCTTTTCTTTTTAACTATTTTGATAGCCGCTGTAATCGCCTATTCTATTGATTTATTCCTAACTTCACACACCTTAATAAAACAACATTATTTATATGAAATACTTACCAATACCATCAAAGTTGTATGAGCAAAACAGGAAGCGGTTTATCAAAAAAATGAAACCAAATTCCGTTGCCATATTTGCGGGCAACCCCATATTGTCTACCAACGGAGATGCTATATATACGTACCAGCCTAACTCTGACGTGTTGTGGCTGTCGGGCATAGTACAGGAAAAATCTATGGTTATTCTTTATCCTGACAACCCAGATAAATCTGCACGTGAAGTATTGGTGCTGCTGCGCCCCAACGAGCACCTGGAAAAGTGGGAAGGCCATAAGCTGCGCAAAGAAGAAGCCACCGCCATTTCGGGCATTGAAAATATTCAGTGGCTGGATAGCATAGACACGGTGCTACAGGTAATGATGCATCATGCAGATAATGTATACTTGAACAGCAACGAAAACGACAGGCTGGATACTTCATTGCTGCGTACAGACCTGAACTTTGTACATAGCTTCATGCAGCGCTACCCGCTGCACAGGTACGAACGTGCCGCACGTATAATGAAAGAGCTGCGTGGAATTAAAACCGCGGAGGAAATAGACGTGGTAAAAAAAGCCGTTGACATCACGCACAAAGCCTTTTTGCGCGTATTGGGTTTTGTTCGTCCCGGTGTGATGGAATATGAAATAGAGGCAGAAATTACACATGAGTTCCTGCGCAACCGTGCTACAAAACACGCATACGATTGTATCATTGCATCGGGCGACCGCGCACGTGTGCTGCACTATGTAGAGAACAACCAGGAATGTAAAGAAGGTGAATTATTATTGATGGACTTTGGCGCTCAATATGGTAATTACGCATCGGACCTGACACGTACTATACCCGTGAGCGGAAAATTCAGCAAACGCCAGAAGGAAGTATACAACGCTGTACTACACCTGCATAACTACGCCAAGGGTATTTTGAAACCCGGCATATCTGTTGTTGACTATACCAACAAGGTAGGTGCAGAAACGGAAAAGCAATGCTTAAAACTGGGCCTCATCAGTAAAACTGATGTAAAAAACCAAGACCCTGCAAACCCCGCATACCGTAAATATTTATATCATGGTATTTCTCACCACATGGGTATAGATGTGCACGACCTGGGTACTCGCACCGAGCCTGTACAAGCCGGCATGTTATTCACTGTAGAGCCCGGCCTGTATATAGAAGAAGAACAGATGGGCATACGTATTGAAAATGATATATGGCTGACAAAAGCAGGGCATATAGACCTCTTCAAAGGAATACCGATAACGGTAGAAGAAATAGAAGCGGTAATGAAAAAGCAAAAAAAGTAGCTGATAACTTTAAAAGCCTGTTGAACATTCGACAGGCTTTTAAGTTTATATTTGAATGATAAACTGCTGATGATGAAAAAACTACTTCTTCCCATACTATCCATATTCCTGCTGCATGCTGCAAATGCACAGCAAGTGTACTTCCGTGGCGGATTAGGATATGGTATAGCACATGGGGGCGAAGTGCAGGCGCCGGTGTATAGTTATAGTTCAGTATCCGCGTTGCCTATCAATGGCTACTATAATACCTCCACTCTGCCGGGCAATGAGTCCAATTCTTTCGATTTAAGAAGGGTGTCCTACAGCACCGGCCTGCAGGGCATACTGGCTATGGGCGCTATGTTCAGTAAGCATATAGGTGTTGATGTTGCAGTAGGGTTGGGGTTGGCTACCCAACAGATGAATTCAACTCTTTTTGTAGAACAGCCTGATTTAAAGGTTCGCATGGATGTAGCACAACAGTCCAATTTACCGGTGACGATCTCTCCAACAGTGGTGATACAATCAGGAGGCGATAAAATAAACGCTTATGCCCGGGGGGGGATTGCCCTACCTGTAAAAGCGGCTATACTCCAAGAATTAGCTTATGTAAGCGAACGGTACATTCCTGACAACAATACTTATATAACAACCAGGGTGAGTCTTACTGAAGAATTCAGGATGCGTTTCAATCCGGGGGTAATTGGTGCTGTCGGGTTACAGCTAAAATCAGCTAAACAGGTAACATTCTGGGCAGAGCTCAACCTGCTATCCATGAACCTGTTTTACAAAAAGTCGACGATCCCCTCTTTCGATGTAGACGGACAGAGCTTACTTAACCAACTATCCCAAACAGAAAGAGAAACGCAATATGAATTCAAATCAAACAACGGAAATACGAATATAGTCCCGACTTTCCAGGCGCCGTTCAGTAACCTGGGCCTGCACGCAGGTGTGAAGGTTGACCTCAATTAGGCTACCTGAGCCTGTCGGCAGAGCGCACCAGTTTTTCATCTTTGCGGATATTGCTGATGGCCATGGCCAAAAATACTATGACTGCAACCGGTATGAATGAGGCAATGCCATATGAAGTACTTTGCGCGGGTATCTTTAGTGTACCCAGGTAGTTGTCTTTAATAAATGTAATATGGAATGCTATAAAGCCAATGTTGAGCACTATAGCCAGCAACGCCATATTTACCTGGCGTTTGCGGTTTTTGAACATGAAGATGGCCAGCAGAGGCAGCGCTATCAATACTATTGCTAATAATGCCAGCATGTAGCTGTACTCTAACAGCTTCACTCCTTTTGTCACTTCGCTGTTTGTAATAGGGTCTATATAACTATAGCTAAACATATTCAACAGAAAAAGGCAAGCGCCTAACAATGCTGCTACCAAAAGCCAAATAGATTGTATTCGTTGTATCATGATATATCAAAAGTAAAAAATCAAAAATTAACTAGTTGATATAAGCACTACCAAAATAACTATGGATTATTTCAGGCAGTTTTATACCATCAGGTTTTTGGTTGTTTTCCAGAAAAAAAGCCATGATGCGTGGCAGTGCCAGTGAACTACCATTGAGCGTATGCGCCAACTGCGCTTTGCCTTGCTCATCCCTATACCTTATTTTCATCCTGTTGCTCTGAAAAGTTTCAAAGTTGGAAACAGAACTTACTTCCAGCCAACGCTCCTGCGCTGCACTATACACTTCAAAGTCGTATGTAAGCGCAGAGGTAAAGCCCATATCGCCACCACAAAGGCGTAGAATACGGTATTGTAGGTTAAGGGCTTGCAGCAGGCTCTCTACATGCTTTACCATCTCTTCCAATGTCTCGTAGCTTTTTTCCGGCTGTACTATCTGTACTATTTCTACTTTGTCAAACTGGTGTACCCTGTTCAGCCCGCGCACGTCTTTACCATAAGATCCTGCTTCGCGCCTGAAACATGGCGTATAGGCTGTCATCTTCACAGGAAGCTCATTGATAATAGTATCCCTGTAAATATTTGTAACAGGTACCTCAGCCGTTGGAATCATATAATAATTGTCCTGTGTCAGGTACATCTGTCCTTCTTTATCCGGCAACTGGCCGGTGCCGAATGCACTTTCCTCGTTGACAAGATAGGGGGGGTAATATTCTATATATCCCGCATTTATATTATGATTGAGGAACAAACTGATGAGGGCTCGCTGAAGACGGGCGCCCTTGTTGATATATACCGGAAAGCCGCTACCGGTTATTTTCGTGCCCAATTCAAAATCAATCAGGTTATATTTCTCAGTCAGCTCCCAGTGCGGCAACTTTTGTGCACTTAGGTCAGGTGTATTACCAACAGTGCGCACTACTTCGTTATCTTCTGCCGACTTGCCGGCAGGCACACTGCTATGTGGCAGGTTTGGAAGTTTTATAAGCGCTGCATGCAATTCTTTTTCAATCACAGCCAACTGCTCTCCCAGCGTTTTCGTCTTTTCTTTGTTTTGCGCTACGGTGGCCTTTATTCTTTCTGCCTCTTCTTTATTTCCCGATGCCATCATTTTGCCTATCTCCTTTGAGGCGGCGTTGGTTTCTGCAAGCAACCCATCATTTTCTGCCTGGATGGCACGTCGTTGCTCATCCAGCTCTGCCACCCGTGTTACCAGGTCTGTCTCCTTAAAATTCCTCTTTTCCAGCCCCGCAATGATTGCATCCTTGTTTAGCCTGAATTGTTGTATCTGAAGCATTTGGTTTGGTTTCAGCGCAAAGATAATTAAAAGGGCATTGGGCTTTTGTTTAAGTGCTTCTTTTTCCAACACTTATCTGCTGTTTTTGCTATGCGAGGGCAACTCTTTTTTGTTAACGGTTGGTTAACGGCTTGCAAACCGATAGTTAACGAATGTCCTGTTTTTTTAACTCTCCTGATAACAAACACATATTTGCATACACTACCGTTAATATCATTTGCAGCATATATAGGAAAGATTTTTCGCTGCGCTATAAGGGGATTAGTAACTAAAATATTGGTGCTTTGGCAGTATAAATGCTGATATGCATACGTAAGAGTCTCTCTCTTATCCCTTATATACAGAGGCCCTTTTCAGGGCTTCTATTTTTTTAATAAAAAGCCCACTGTTGTTCACAGCGGGCCTGATATAAAAACGAATAGTATTACATATTCTGTCCTGTCACGAGGTGTACCTGCAAATTCACTTCGGGGCGGATGAATTTATCTCCCAGGCTCTCATCATTACCATATACAATGTTCCACTGCGTACGGTCTATGTTAAAATTAGCGTCAGCTGTTACTTTATCTCCTTCCATATTCACTTTGGCCGGGAATGTTATACTCTTGGTAACGCCTTTCAATGTAAGGTTACCTGTAATGGTATGAGTAGCGTCTTTCATCACCAGGTTATCTTTGTCTGCAACACCTTCTGTTACATTTGTTATTTCAAAAGTTCCCTCGGGGTATTTTTCAACATGAAAAAAATCTTCGCTCTTTAAATGCCCTTGTAATTTTGCATTCCCTTCAGCATCCTGGTCGTCAGGGGTCACACTGGCTATGTCTATTACAAAGCTGCCGCCTTTCAGGTCATCTCCTGATACTACCAGATTACCATCTTTAAGAACAAAAGTACCATGGTGCCTGCCTATCGGCTTAGTGCCTATCCACTCTACTTTACTTTCAGACAAATTAGCTTCATATGTAGCGCCAGACACTTGTTCTACATTTTGCGCATCTGTTGTCATCGCATTGTCTGCCTCAGGCGCCTCTTTGCATGATACAAACATCATACTGCCTGCAAAAACCGTCAATAAAAACTCTTTCTTGTACATACATTAATTGTTTAGACGCAAAACTATGAAAATTGGTACTGTATAGTGTTACTTTGTACTAAGGATTATTTATAGGGCTATAATGAAAAGTATAACAGTTGCAGAATTGAAGAGTTTGAAAGAAAACGCTAAAACTATGTTATTGCTGGATGTGCGTGAAAAGTGGGAGCATGCCGGTTATAATATCGGCGGCATAAATATTCCGTTAGGAGAATTATTATCCAGAAGGGAAGAGCTGGATAAAGATTCGGAATACATAATCTATTGCGAGAAAGGAATACGAAGTACTATTGCAATACAAAGGCTGGAGGCGCTTGGCTATAACATGCTTCTGAACCTGCAAGGAGGCATGGCAGCATGGAAGAAAATTTGCGGTGAATAACACATGGGCTTAATTTGTCCAACCATATCATTATAGTTTATTAATTTAGGCTTATGCAGGAATTAACCTATACAGAGGAGAATTATATTAAATCCATTTATACCATCCAGGACAGGAGTGGTACCGGAGAGGCCTCAGTAAACGAGATAGCAGAACGTATGCAAACCCGACCTGCAACGGTGACAGATATGTTTAAAAAGCTCTCTGAAAAAAGTCTGATACACTATGAGAAGTACAAAAAGGTACGGCTGACAGAGGCCGGAACGAAAATTGCATTGAATATCCTGCGCAAACACAGGCTGTGGGAAACCTTTCTTTGCGACAAGCTCAATTTTTCGTGGGATGAAGTGCATGAGGTAGCAGAACAATTGGAGCATATCCGCTCACAAAAGCTAATAGACAAGATGGATGAGTTCCTGGGTTTTCCGGAATATGACCCACATGGAGACCCGATACCAAAACATGATGGCGCTATGCCCGCCAGCAAATCAATTCCGCTGAGTGAAATGCCGGAAAATGTTCCCTGCATATTTGTAGCGGTGAATGACACTTCTACTGCTTTTCTTCAACAACTCAAACGCTTCAATCTGGAAATTGGTGCTGAGTTGACAATTACAGAGCGTATGCCCTATGACAGAAGTGTATGGGTGACCAATAAAAAAGGGGATAGCCTGCAGTTGTCTGAAAAGATAGCCGGTAATATTTACGTAGTTTGATTATTTCTTCAATGCTTGCTTATATATAGGAACCGTTGAGCATGGTTCTCCGTACATCAGTGATTTTACGACAGGCCTCAATTTTTCAGTAGCCGATACGTAAGCAGATGCAGGCACTTCTTTATCGCCGCATCCTTTGAGCACTACGCGTTTGTCTACGTATTCATCGCTATTGAGCGACGAAATCTTTTCTGATATCAACTTATTATACAGTTCATTTTTTGTACCGAAGTATGTTGTAACAGCAAATGGCTGCAGGTATGCAGCTATAAGCATATATGCCCATACCGGTACGATGGCGTCTGCCGAACAGTATATGGCTACACTCTTATCGTTGTACTGCTCCCAATCGTGCGTCTTCATGGCTTCACGAAAATCTTTCTCCTTCAATATCATTTCCCTGAACAGAAACGGTTTAATATCAAATGCGATAATTGTATCCTTTTCCGGCAAAAAGTTTGCCAGGTCAATGGTAACAATACCGCTTTCCGCCACTTTGTTCACTATCGTGTCCATATAGCAAAGTTACGATACCTGTGAGCTAAAAAGAAAACAGTCGTACCGGTGGTACGACTGTTTTTAATGATATGCACTTAAGTCGTGCTTATATTAGAAGTTGTTAACGTTGTATTTGATATTCGCTTTGGCCTTCAACAGCTCGGTTATTTGTGATGAAATGGCATTTTTAGCTTCCATCTGCATCATTTGACGTTCGCGGGTAATGAATGTTGAATCCTGCTCGCTTGTACCGTAACGTGCTTTTACAGAAATAAAATACACTCCTGACTGTCCTTTTATTGGTTCAGACAGGGTATTCAGCTTCAATCCTTCGTAAAAGCTATAACCCACTACTTTGGGCGCATAACCTATAGACGCAGTGAAAGAGTTGTTGCCCCTGAATGAATCCATTGCTACAACCTGCGTAGAGGCCGCAGAAGCAATTTCAGAGAGTGATTTCTTAGACTCGTATTTCTTCGCCAATATATCTGCTTTCTTCTGGTTTACAACCATAGGCTGGATATTAGAACGGAGATTTGAATCCAACTGCATTGAACCCTTTTTCTTAATACCGGTAAGTTTTGCCACTACGTACTTCCCATTCAGCTGGAAAACAGGGGATACTTCCTCTACCTTGGCATTGTACATCCATTTTATGATATCCCTGGATGGGCCTAAGCCATAAACCGTAAAGTCAGATACCCTTATATTATCAGCTACCAATTTTTGCAGGTTGTTCTTTTTAATCTCCTCTTCGAATGTTTTGGCAGAAGTGCTGTTACCTGCAAATTCTGTTGCTTTAGCATATACTTCGTTCTCTGTCTCGTCTCCGGCGTACAGCGGCTTGGTGATAGTAGCTATTTTCAGCGCTTCATTATATTCACCATGGTTCAAAACTTCTATATAATGATAACCTGAGTAACCATTGCTTTCAACTTTTACAATAGTGCTCTGTCCCGGTTTGTTTTCAAAAATAAAGTCGCTGAACTCCTTCACCAACCCGGACTTTTGACTGAATGGGAATGTGTATTCTCCACCTGTCTCCTTACTGCCCTGATCGTCTGAATATTTTACAACCATTTCATTAAAAGAAGCCCCGGCTTTTATTGCTGCAGCTACGCTGTCTATTTTATTTTTCGCAATACTATCTGCGAGCACCACCTGGCCCCTGTCAGCAGTTTTAATCAGAATATGCCTGCACTGTACTGAATCGGGGTACATTTTCCTATCCAATACTTTTATGAGTTTGTATTCTTCGCCTTCGTACACGGGTCCTATCACAGTACCTACAGATGACTTATATACAGAGTCAGCATACATAGATTTGTAATCTGACTTCATACTGTATACGTCGTTGTAAGACTCGTCTGAATTCCTGTTCACAAAACTTTCAACATCAGATGCATTCACAAAGTCTTCCCTGATTTCATTCAGTACACCCAATGCACGTGCTGTATCTTCTGCAGCGGGCAGCACATTGAAAGCAACATATTCTATTGAGCGAGTGTCTTGTTCATTGTAATATTCCGACTTATGGCTTTCAATATATTTTTTGAAATCTTCATCAGTCAGTTTTGCTTCTTCGTCGCTCACCATTTCATAGTTCAGGCTTACATAATCTATATTAGCCATTGATGCCTGCTGCTTTGCTCTGGCTTCAACCAGGAATTTTGGCATGTATACTGCAGCGTTAAAAAGTGTATTGTATTTTTTAGTTAACGCACTACGGAGTATATATGATTTATATGTTTCCCAATGCTGGCGTGCTTTACCTGTCGGGTCAAGTTGGTCCACCTGTTGTTCAAACAATTTCACATACTGTGGATCGAACATTTTAGTGTCGGGGTTTTGGAATGCCTGGTAATTTCTTACGCCTGCATCTGGCTCATTACCATATATCAAGTCTTTCTTTTCAGCTTCNNGTTTATCAACTCTTCCAGTGCCATAGAATTCAGCTGGGCACGGAAATTATCGTCTATAGTTTGCGAGCTACCGTACAATACCTCATAATCTTTTGTACGCTGGCTATAGGCTATATAATCTATTTTTTCACCGTTAACTTTTGCTATACTGGTATCGTCTCCAAATAAGCTACCGCTTCTGCTGCTAAGTGCATCCATTAATATAAACGCTACCAATGCCACTGCAATAACTCCACCTGCGAGTTTTGCGTATTTCGTCCTGATTTTCTGTATTACAGACATATAATAATAGGTTCTGACTTTTTATTGTAAGGACGGCAAATTTATATGAAAAAATGTGATTTTGCCTACTAGTGGGGTTTTTAATGTATTATTTATACAAATAGGCGTTGTGAGTAGCCTATTATTGGAAAAATATATAACTGTCAAATAGTTATTCAGTCGTTTGTGTGAAAACAGGTTAATAATGGACCAGTAACCTCATAAGTTATCCAATATTTATAAATTATTAATACAAGGTTACTATTTTGTTATGTTAATAACCTGGTTTTTCCACAGCTATCTTTCAAATTCACAATAGCCCTTTTTTTAACAACCTGGGTTNNATAATCATTGAATTACTCAGGTACGAGTTCTATTAGTTAACTTTGCAATAGTGGCTACAAATTAATACCCCCATATCCACAGCCCTAATTAATAATAGTTCTTTTTTTAAAAGCTTATTTTATTATTTATTAAAATGGTTGATAACATCGAATCTGCAGTTGCGGCAGTTGAAAAAAAAGGATACCTTGATATCGATATAGATCCCAGCTTAGATCTGTTTGAAGAAATAGAGAAGCTAAAAAAAGAAAAGAACGCAATATTACTTGCACATTACTACCAGGAGCCGGATATACAGGATATTGCGGATTATATAGGTGACAGCCTTGGGCTTGCTCAACAAGCAGAAGCTACAGATGCTTCTATGATTGTTTTTGCAGGTGTACATTTTATGGCTGAAACAGCAAAAATCCTGAACCCAGATAAAAAGGTACTATTGCCCGATTTGAAAGCAGGATGCTCTTTAAGCGACAGTTGCCCGCCATTTTTATTCAAAGCCTTTAAGGATAAACACCCTGATCATTTAGTTATCTCTTATATCAACTGTTCTGCCGGTATTAAAGCTTTGAGTGATATAATATGCACCTCGTCCAATGCCAGAGCTATTGTAGAGAGCCTGCCTCAAGATCAAAAAATAATATTTGCACCTGATAAAAACCTGGGTGCATATATTAACAAGGTAAGCGGACGGGATATGCTGTTGTGGAACGGTGCATGTATGGTACATGAATTATTTTCAATTGAAAAAATTACCCGTTTGAAAGAGCGTCATAAGGGAGACGACGTTTTATTTATTGCACATCCTGAGTGCGAAGAGGCTGTATTAAGGATTGCGGATTTCATAGGGTCTACTACGCAAATGCTTAATTTCACCAAGAAGAGTAAGGCCAATACTTTTATAGTAGCTACGGAGACAGGGATATTGCACCAGATGCAGCAGGCATCACCCGGTAAGACTTTTATTCCTGCTCCTCCTGATAATTCATGTGCATGTAACGATTGTCCTCACATGAAGCTTAATACTTTGGAAAAGCTATATCTATGTATGAAGTATGAGCTGCCTGAAATTACGATGGATGAGGAGTTGCGTCTTGCGGNNGAATTGGGTTTATAACAGCAGTATTGTCATATTTAAAAAGAGGCTGTCAAAATTACATTCGTCTTTTTGTTTACAAGTCAAATATTGTGTATTTTGGTACACTAATATATTTGTATAACAGAAAAAGGGAATACTATGACAAAATTCAACTTTTTATCTTTTGTACTGCCTGTAGCTATGGCCCTACCTATAGCAGCAGCAGCACAACCAAGAATGGGAGCATGGGGCGACTCAGCTGATGTTCCCAGGAACAACTATTATATTGACTATGTAGATGGTAGGGTATCGATAGCTACGCCTTCATCAATAGCCGGCCCGTTAATTCATACTATCTCTAACGATGGTAATGGCGGAACAGGCGAGTGGGGCGGTTCTATCCAGGGACTCGGAAGCCCTATTTTGAATGTAAATATTATTAAAGCCGATCCATATGAAGCTTGCGGTACTTTGAACAACGCAGGCGCTATTAGCGGTAATATTGCATTAATAAAAAGGGGTAATTGTGAATTTGGCCAGAAAGCCTACCAGGCTCAGCAAGCAGGTGCAGTGGCTGTAATCATTGTCAACCAATTTCCTGGTCCACCCGTAGGTATGGGTGCAGGTTCTCAGGGTGTCAATGTTACTATTCCTGTAATTATGGTTTCTGATGTAGATGGAGCTAAGATTGAGACAGCACTGGGTAGCGGTGGTGTTACCATGTCTATGGCTACATGGAGCAATGGTTATGCAAATGACCTTGGTTTTGTAGACAGGGGCCTTTCTTTGTGGCATGCATATTCTGTTCCTTTTTCGCAGGTTAGTGGCGGAACAAGTTCTCTGCAGTACAACGGTATTACAGGTGCTGTAGTGGCTAACTTCGGTTCCGGAACATCTAACAATACAAAAATCAAAGCAACACTAAGCTGGACACCAACAGGGGGTAGTAAAAGTGTAGTAAGAGTTGACTCAGCTATCATATCTGGTAGTTTTGCGCCTTCTGATTCTATATTTACTCCATTTACAGATGGTGGTTACAACCTTAACCCATCAGGCACAGGTCGCTACGATGTAGATTATGAGTTAATACCATCTTTTACAGATGACTACATGGGTGATAACAAAGCAAGCTATTCGTTCTATGTTGATAACCGCATCTTCTCAAAAGGCAGGTACGACTTCAACAACGAAAAACCATTTATTGGTAGTGGTTCGAGGTTTGCCAGCGGCAACAATTTCCTGTGGGGACCAATGTATTATATGGAGAAGGCAGGTTACCAGGTAGAGAATGTTAAGTTTTCTGTGTCTAAAACATTTGACCCTAATAATAACAGCATGAATGGATTGGGTACGGTTCACGTATCTGTTTGGAAATGGGTTGATGCTAATTCTGACTCTATAATGGTAGCCGGAGAATGTTCTTTGGTGGGCCTGGGAAGTCATACATTCGGTGCTGCTGATACTTCAGGACAAACACATACTGTTGCAGTAAGTGATGCACTTAATCCAGGTACGCCTACTGTTACAGAAGCTAATACATGGTATTGGGTTGCTGCTTCAGTACCCGGTGATTTATTTATGGGTATAGATGGTGTAAGCAACTATTTTGTACGTTCATGGATAAGGAATAATTCTACAGCTAAAATACGTGAGCCATTCTCACCAATTTATAACGGTACTTACCAGGATTATTTCAACGCCACAACACCTAATGATGTGCCTGCACATTATCCTTTCGAAAGGTTTATAGCATTGGAAGATTCTATTAAGTTTTCTCAGCAAAAGAATGGTTATGTAGCATCTTTGCCGATTACATTGTCCCTGTTTAAGGTGGGTGTAAAAGAAGTAGAGAATAAAGGATTTAACATTAGTATCTACCCTAATCCGGTAACTGATGTAATGAATGTCTCTCTTAACCTTGATAAGGAAGCTAACGAAGTACAGTACGCAGTATTGAATTCTGTGGGTTCAGCAGTAATGCAAGATACACGTCGCAAAGTAACCAATGATATTTACACAGTATCTACGGCGCAACTGGCATCTGGTACATACTATGTTGTCATCAATGTAGACGGTGAAATACAGGCTAAGAAGTTTACGGTTATCAAGTAACTATAATTGAATAGTTTTTCAAACGGGGGCTGTTATTCAGCCCCCGTTTTTTTATACACAGTTTTACCACGTAATATTGTATAAATGATATTTACGTTCAGCAGCTCTTTTTCAGGAATAGTCATGATATCTTTGTCCAGTATTATTATATCAGCGTCTTTATTCCGCTCCAGGCTACCTTTATCTTTTTCCCAGAAGACACTTTTTGCTGCCCAGTAAGTCATACCCAATAATGCTTCTTTCCGGCTTAGTTTATTTTCAGGCAAGAAACCTTTTTCCGGATAACCGTCTTTATCTTTCCTGGCTACAGCTGTATAAAAGGTAGCTAACGGGTTAATTGCCTCAACCGGGAAGTCTGTTCCCAACGCTATCCAACCATTTTGTTCCAGCAGCATTTTATATGCGTATGCAGCAGGCAATCTTTGTTTTCCTAATCTGTCTCCGGCCCAGGGCATATCCGATATGGCATGTGTAGGTTGCACGGAGGGTAGTATATTATAGTCCGAAAACCAGTTATAATCCTGATAATCAACAACTTGTGCATGTTCTATCCTCCAACGCAAATCATTCATTTTTGGCAGAAATTCGCTATAAAGCCTGAGAATCGCACGGTTTGCACTATCCCCTATGGCATGTGTACACAGCTGCAAATTATGGGCTTTAGCAAGGCGGGCAAATTCCCTCATTTGGCTGATATCAGAGAGCATCATACCGCTATGTCCGGGCATATCTGAGTACGGTTGTAAAAGACATGCTCCTCTGCTGCCCAGAGCACCATCAGCATACAGTTTTATACCGTTGATTTGAAACTGCCCTTTTTTGTAAAAGCCGTTTGCCGCATATGCTTTTAATGTACTGTCGTCTTGTGCCAGCAATACTGAATTGCCTATAGTTAAGCCATTATCCAGGTATAGTTGTTTCAGTACAGCTATTACATCTGCTTTAACGCCACAATCAACAACAGTTGTTAACCCTAATGAGAAACATTCTTTCTCCGCGGCCTGTAAATATTTTGTTGCTTCAGCTATTGGGGGCAATGATGGAATAATATTTTCTACCGGTTCCGCTGCGTTATCAATTAATATCCCTGTAAGCTTTCCGTTCTTTTTCTCAATGATACCACCGGAGATGGTAGTATTTGTGGTAATCCCTGCCATGTCCAACGCCTTTTGATTGCACAAGACCGCATGCCCATCTNNCACAGGTTTATAAGGGAATAGGCTATCAAGTGCTTTTTTCTGCGGGAACTCCTTTACTATCCAGTCGTTTTGGTCCCAACCGCGTCCATATATCCAATCCAGGTTGTTTGTTTGCTCATAAGCTGCGAGCCTTGATAGCACTTCGTCAAAAGATTTTGTTCCTACCAGGTCCAACCGGTAAGAACTCAATCCATAACCACTAAAATGACAATGCGCGTCGATAAATCCCGGGTAAACGAACTTACCGTCAGCATTTATTATACTATCTGCAAGGTATTTACGGTCGATATAGTCCTTAGTGCCCCGATCCAACACCTTTCCATCTTTGATAGCAATAGCTTCATGCACATTGAACAAGCTATCTGCTGTGTATATTTTAGCGGCATGTATCACCATATCTACTCGCTCTTTGGCGTTGCAAGAGGCAAGGAGCAGTATCAATGCAGAATATCCTATTAGTATGCGCATAGTTATTGTTGGTTTTGTTCCACGTGGAACTATAAAGCTAATACTTTGTGTGGAATGTTTCACGTGGAACTGTTTTAGGAAGAGTTAAATCAAAGGATAGTTCCACGTGGAACAAACACATGAAAGGCGGAGTAACAATCCTCCGCCCTTTTGTATATCGTTGATAATCAACATTAAAGGATGTATCCAGCCCCTATTCGCAGGTTAAACATGCTGTTTTCGGTATATGCCGCAGGTGCGAATGACCCGATTCCCCATGGGCTAATTGTCATAGTTACAGTGCTGGTCAGGAAGAATCTGTTGAAAGAATAGTTTGTGGTGTGGTTTATTCCGAATTGCAAGTCGTTAATACTTGTTTGCCTGATGCGGCTTTCCGCCACCCGGCCATCCTTATAATAACGGTTTGTGGCAATTTCAGTTCTTTCGTTGAGTATGGCGACGGCCGTGACCCCTAAATAGCTCCTGAAATTCTTCATTATTGCGCATTTATCCCGTAGAGCAGGGCAAGACAGGTCGTACTGCACTGATAGGCCAAAGTCTATGTTGTTATTCTGAATTCTAAGGGCTAAAGGCTCATGATCCATGGGGGCAAAGGTTTCCAGTATCTGGGGTACTTCGTCGTAGGTATAATTATACTGAGTAGTACTAAACTCGAACGCCAGTCGACCTTTAGTTTCATATCTAAGGAAGAGTTGTTTTTCCCAATAGTTATTTTTGACGCCCTCTCTGGCAGAAGTAATGTCAAACGTATTGCCTAACCCTGTTCTTAACCCAGCTGAAATGCCCTGTGCGCCTGCAGTCTGTACAATTAAAAGCGCGAGAATAATAGAGAATAGATATTTCATAGCGTATCGTTTTAATAAAATTAACGAAAAACAATATTCATATCAGCTACAGCAGCAATTTTAATGCGCATCCTTCGTAACTTTGCGCCCTTATGTTTCCTGAGTATGATGTAATAGTGGTAGGGGCCGGGCATGCCGGTTGTGAGGCTGCGGCCGCTGCAGCAAATATGGGCTCCAAAGTGCTGTTGGTAACCATGAATATGCAGACCATTGCCCAAATGAGCTGCAACCCTGCCATGGGCGGTATTGCCAAAGGGCAGATAGTACGGGAAATAGACGCATTGGGTGGATATAGCGGTATCGTCAGCGATAAGAGCATGATACAGTTTCGAATGCTTAACCGCTCAAAAGGTCCTGGTATGTGGAGCCCGCGCACACAAAACGACCGTATGCTCTTTGCCCAGCTATGGCGCGAAATGCTGGAAAACACCCATAATCTCGATTTCTGGCAGGACATGGTAAAAGGTCTTATCGTTTCACGTGGAACGGTAAAGGGTATAGTGACCGGGATGGGACAGGAGATATACGGCAAGACGGTAGTATTAACCAACGGAACATTTCTGAACGGTGTGATACATGTAGGTGAGAAGCAGTTTGGCGGCGGCCGCATGGGTGAGAAAGGTGCCACAGGCATTACCGAACAGCTAGTTGAACTGGGCTTTGAAAGCGCCAGGCTAAAAACAGGAACACCCCCAAGGGTGGACGGCAGAAGCCTGGATTATACCAAAATGGAAATACAGCATGGCGATGAGGAGATTGTAGGGTTTTCGTATTTACCAGTAGAAAGAATCAAACCGGAACAACAGCGCTGCTGCTGGATAACCTATACCAGCAACGAAGTACACGAAATACTGAAGACGGGTTTTGAGCAATCGCCCATGTACCAGGGCAGGATAAAAGGTAGCGGCCCACGCTATTGCCCGAGTATCGAGGATAAAATCAGCCGTTTTGCTGAGCGGGAGCGCCACCAGCTTTTTGTAGAACCGGAGGGTTGGAATACTGTAGAGATATATGTCAATGGCTTCAGCACGTCGCTGCCGGAGGATGTGCAATTCAAGGCGTTGAAAATGGTACCCGGATTTGAGAACGTTAAGTTCTTCCGCCCGGGTTATGCAATTGAGTATGACTATTTCCCGCCTACACAGCTGCAGTTCACATTAGAAACCAAACTAATCAGCGGACTATATTTCGCAGGACAGATAAACGGAACCACAGGATATGAAGAAGCGGCTTGCCAGGGATTGATGGCAGGCATCAATGCACACCAAAAAGCACAGGAGAAAGAACCCGTTGTGCTGAAGCGTAGCGACGCATATATAGGCGTGTTGATAGATGACCTGATTAATAAAGGCACGGACGAACCCTACCGTATGTTTACCAGCAGGGCGGAGTTCCGTACGCTGCTGAGGCAGGATAATGCCGACCTGCGCCTGACACCACTTGGTCACGAGCTGGGACTGGCATCGGATGAGCGCCTGGAGCGTGTGAATGCTAAAAGGCAGGATGTGGACAGGATAAAGAATATATTGGCGGAATATCCCGTAGAGCCAACGGCGGCCAATCCTTTCCTGGAAAAAATAGGCTCTTCGCCCATGACCGAAAAGAGCAGGGCTATGAAACTATTGCTGCGCCCCGGCATCAGCCTGAAAGATATGATGCAGGAAATCCCGGGACTGAAAGAAGCCGTTGGTGATTCTGATATATTGAACCTGGAGCAGGCGGAGATACAGGCTAAGTACGATGTATATATAGAAAAAGAAAAAGAGCTGGTGAAGAAAATGGCTACGCTGGAGGACATGGTTATCCCGCAGTCATTTAACTACGACAAGCTAACGGCTCTATCGGCAGAAGCCCGCCAGAAACTGGCGAAAATAAAACCAGGCACTCTCGGCCAGGCCAGCCGTATCAGCGGGGTTAACCCCAGCGATGTGCAGATACTGATGGTGTATATGGGGAGGTAATTCAAAAGTAAAAAGTCAAAACTCAAAAAGGATTTTCCAGGCTTATATTCATTATTCTTTGTTCTTTGTATCCATAATAATCGTTACGGGTCCATCGTTTACCAATGCCACTTTCATATCCGCCCCAAACTCACCCGTGGCAATTTCTTTGCCTGTAAGCTTATGCAACTGCTGCACGAAATACTCGTACAACGGCACTGCCTGTTCAGGCCTTGCAGCTTTGATAAATGAGGGACGATTGCCTTTTTTATACGAAGCATGCAGGGTAAACTGGCTGATGACCATGATGTCGCCATCTATTTCTCCTAAGTCTTTATTCATTAATCCTGCCTCATCGCTAAACACTCTTAGCCCTGCTATTTTCTTAGCCAGCCATTCAGCGTCTTCCTTGCTATCTTCCGTTTCAATGCCCAGCAATATCATAAAGCCCGGCCCTATGGCTGACTTCATATCGCCATGTATTGTAACACTGGCAGTAGAAACTCTTTGAATGACTGTGCGCATGACCCCTCCCAGCCTCCCCCAAGGGGAGGTGAATGTTTTAGTTGAATTGCTAAACTAAATACTTTGGGGCAATACAACTAACTTTAATGTGTTGCTTATGCCACAGTTTCGATGAAAATAATATGTGAAACAGAAAGATTAGTATTGCGGGAGTCTGTAATTGCCGATGCTCCTGACCTGTACGAAATGAACAGTGACCCCGAGGTGATGAAGTATACAGGTGACATTCCATTTCAATCAGTTGCTGAAACAGAAAACCTGATACGCTATTATAAAGACTATGAAAAATATGGTTATGGGCGGTGGACAACCATATTGAAGGAATCTGATGAAGTAATAGGCTATTGCGGGTTGAAGTATCTCGAAGATATTAAAGAAACAGACCTCGGTTACAGGTGGAAAAAGAAACATTGGGGAAAAGGCTACGCTACTGAAGCCGGTAAAGCATGTTTACAGTTTGGGTTTGAACAATTAGGATTGGAACAAATAATAGCACAGGTGCTGGCAGACAACAAAGCATCAGTAAGGGTACTCGAAAAACTTGGCATGACCTATTGGAAACAGTTGCATACCGAGGAGAACCCTGGATTGTTGTACAGGATAAAGAAAGAAAATTTTGACCTATGAAGTTACTCAGAACATTAGTATTATGCTTGGTTTTTCTCTTTTGTGCCGTGCAATTGTTTGCTCAGAATCACACACAGATTGACTTTATCAATGAAATAAAAGGATACGATTTATCCGAAATATGGGCGACAGACAGCATTCTCAGTATATGGCNNTTTATCGGCGATGACTATCAACGTTTTTATATTAAGTTTATATCAGCAATAAAAGTGCTGGATAACCCAACTGAATACCTTGTTTATGGCAAAACAAGGGTGAAGAATAACATATGCGCCTTCCATGGAACAATAAAAATTGAAACGGCTTTAAGAAATAATACTGACAATCGAGGCTTATTGAAAATTGGTGATGTTCTATGTAATGTAGTATTGTATGAAGATATGAAACAACCTGGTTCAGGCACTATTAAAGGTACACTCCAAACATATTTTAATATAAATGAGCATAACCAAATTTTGTATGACGGTACAGATTTCGCTGCGGATGGGTATTGTAATAACCAATTTACAGGCACATGGACCAGTTATAAAAACGGAACAACAAAAAAATGTCATTGGGGTGATTACCGTATTCCTGATTGCGGGGATTTGGATATTGGCGCAGGAGAGTTCAGTGTAAATGACAAATATATCAAAAACGGTTGGGAGAGCTATGTTGACATGATAAATCGTTCGTACCATTCCCCAATGGCACAGGAAGCACGAAAAGAAGAAGAACGCCAATGGTGGAAAGATTAAGTCGATTTTAGGTTTTGACTTTTTACTTTTGACTTNNCATCAATTCAACCATAGCAGCTATAGCTACACCGCCGGGCGAGGGCGCAATAGGTATCATCCGCCTCAGCGGTGCCGATGCTATTGGTATAGCTGACAAAATATTTGCCGGCAAACAACTGGTAAAACAGGCATCGCATACCATTCACTACGGCAGGATAACGGATGGCGATGAAACGGTGGATGAAGTAGTGGTATCATTATACAAAGGGCCGAAGAGCTATACAGGGGAAGACGTGGTGGAAATAAGCTGTCACGGTTCGCAATATGTATTAGAAAGGGTACTGGGACTATGCCTGCAACATGGGGCGCATGTGGCCAAGGCGGGTGAGTTCACCCAACGCGCCTACCTGAACGGTAAGATGGACCTCGCACAGGCGGAAGCTGTTGCCGACCTGATAGCCAGCCATAGCGGGGCGGCACACAAGGCAGCCATACACAACCTGCGGGGCGGCTTCAGTAGCGAACTGCAGGGACTTCGCGAACAACTCATACAGTTCAGCGCACTGCTGGAGCTGGAACTGGACTTCAGCGAGGAGGATGTGGAGTTTGCCGACAGGACTAAGTTTTATGAACTGATACAATATATAACTACTACCACGCAGGCGCTGATACAATCCTTCAGCCTGGGCAATGTGATAAAAAAAGGTGTGAGCGTAGCTATCATCGGTAAACCCAATGCGGGTAAAAGCACATTACTCAATGCACTGCTGAACGAAGAGCGCGCCATAGTGAGTGATATTGCAGGTACTACCCGAGACAGCATTGAAGAAGTGCTGAACATCAACGGCGTATTGTTCCGGCTAATAGACACGGCAGGCATACGTGAGCATACGGCAGACATAGTGGAAAGTATGGGTGTGCAACGCAGCCGTGACATCATGAAGCGGGCGGACATAGTAGTGTACCTGTTTGATGTGAATGAAGAGACCAACCAAGAACTGCAACAGCAGAAAAATATATTTGAGCAAGAGGGTATGAAATATCTGCTGGTGGGGAATAAAACTGATGTAGCAGATTCCAATAAGTTTGGCGAAGATGTACTTTATATCTCAGCCAAAAACAAAGAGAATATACATGCCCTCAGGCAATCGCTGTACGACCATGTGATAGGCGGCAGGATAAACACTGAAGGCACTATCGTGACCAACGCACGCCACCACGCTGCTTTGCAGGAAGTATTGAAATCACTCCACGATATAAAAGCAGGGCTGAACAACCACATCAGCGGCGACCTGGTAGCCCTTGACGTGCGCCGCTGCCTGTACTATTTAGGTGAGATAACCGGGCAGGTGACAACGGAGGATAAACTGGATTATATATTTAGTAAGTTTTGTATCGGAAAGTAACCCCTGCAAAGAAACCATATACCAAAATCATAATATTATTATGTATATCCTGATAATAAAGGCTTTAAACACTATCAACAGTACAATTTATTACGTATTCTTTTGCTTTGTTTTGTACCTTTTTGTATCTTCACTGTACCTTAAAAGGAAATTTGTACCTCAATCTGTACCTCAAAGCAAATTTTATGGCAACTAAAGTATCGCTGAGAAAGAAGCCCATATCAGGTGACAGGCAAAGCCTATATCTGGATTTTTACCCCGAAATCCTACACCCCGACACCGGGAAACCTACCAGAAGGGAATTTTTGGGGCTGTATCTATATGATAAGGCGAAATCACCTGTAGATAAACAGCAGAATAAAGAAACCTTGCAACTGGCTGAAAATATAAAGGCACAAAGGCAACTGGAAATACAGAAAGGGGATTATGGTTTCCTATCCGATAAAATGAAAAAGGCTGATTTTGTAGCCTATTTCAAAGCAATGGCTGCAAAGCGGAAAGGCAGCAACTCAGATAACTGGCAAAGTGCGTTGAATTACCTGATAGACTTTACAGGGGGTAGCCTGTTATTTAGTAACCTTACGGAGCATGTAGGTAATGAGTTCAAAGAGTATTTGCAAACTGCTAAGAGCAAAAGAAGCACTAAAACAGGATTGTCCCCTAACTCTGTAGTGTCCTATTATACAAAATTCAAAGTAGCTCTGAAACAAGCCTATAAAGATGGCTATCTGGAAACAGATATAAACGCTAAGTTACACAATCCAAGACCAGAGGAAACACAAAGGGAATACCTGACATTAGACGAAGTAAACAAGCTGGCACAAACAGAGTGCAGTATGCCATTGCTAAAAGAAGCGGCTTTGTTTTCTGCCCTGACAGGGTTAAGGTTTTCTGATATAGAAAAACTTGTATGGGGTGAGGTACAACATAGTAAAGAAAGCGGCTATTACATACAATTCAGGCAACAAAAAACAAAAGCCGTTGAAACCCTGCCTATACCAGAGCAGGCTTACAAGCTGTTAGGCGAAAGGAAAGAACACAATAAAAAGGTATTTGATGGCTTAGTATATTCAGCACACACCAACAGCCATATAGTACGCTGGACTGCCAAAGCAGGAATTACAAAACATATTACTTTCCACTCTTTCCGGCACACATACGCCACTTTGCAAATAACATTGGGTACAGATTTATATACGGTACAAAAGATGCTGGGGCATAAGCACTCAAAAACTACACAAGTATATGCCAAAATAATAGACCAGAAGAAGCAGGAAGCAGCCAATAAAATACAGATAGACTTTGGCAAATAACCCACCCGTTATACTATCCCCTTTCTTTGTGTTATTTTTAGGTGTTAATGTTTTGCACATGCTGCAAAGCCCTTTACACACTATACATGACCATACAGGAATACATAGACAAAGTAAATATCCGGTACAAGCAAGGAAACTCAACAGAACACACCTACAGGGGCGACCTGCAAACCCTGCTGGAAACATTACTGCCCGATATACACGTTACCAACGAGCCACAGCGTATAAAATGCGGCGCGCCTGACTATATACTGAGCAGAAAGGAAATACCTATTGGCTATATAGAGGCCAAAGACCTGGGCGCAGACCTCAACAGCAAAAATCACAAAGAGCAGTTTACCCGCTATAAAGAAGCCCTGCCCAACCTGATAATTACCAACTATCTGGACTATCAGGTATATAAAGACGGGGGATTAGTGGCCACCTACAGCATAGGTACGCTGGCTGATGGCAAAGTAACTGGCAAGCCTGAGCAATACGAAGCCTTTACAGCCATGATAAAGGACTTTAGCACCTACATAGGGCAAACCATACGCTCTGCCCAAAAGCTGGCTGTTATGATGGCTAACAAAGCCAAACTGCTTGCTTCTGTTATTGGTGAGGCTCTGGAGAGTGACGAACAAACAACGGCTAACAGTACCCTACAGGAACAGTACAAGGCCTTTCAGGATATACTGATACATGATATAATCCCGAAAGGCTTTGCAGACATATACGCACAGACTATTGCCTATGGGATGTTTGCTGGCCGACT
>DINJ01000236.1 GCA_002423665.1 Bacteroidetes bacterium UBA5543
CGTCCTCGTTTGTAACGAGGATGCAGTGGTAAGGCGTTTGCAACGCCCTAATATTAGTCGGTCATGCGACCGTACCAATCAAATAAATTTGCTAATTATAAATTTTAGACGTGAATTTGTCATTATAATACTACTACTTTGGTATTATAAAACCTTCACCCGCTGCCCCGGGCAATTCGGGATGCGGGACTGTAGTAAAAAAGGCTGAATATCCGGCAAATCCTGAATCACATCCCGATAGATATTGGGACTCATTCAGACAACAATCATAAATTCTAAATCATAGATAAAATGAAACACCAACACCAAACCTTCATCCTCGGCATGATCAAACACGGCGACAAGATACAAACCTACCATGCCGTCTACCCCAACTGCCCCCGGCATCTACATGCTACCCCGCCGCCGAAAAAACCAAATCGAAAAACCAGGCATCATTTCGGAACAGAATCAAATTACAAGTCCCCTGCAAGGTGTCCCACTCGCGCAGGAAAAAAGCTTAATCGAAGAACCCGGCATCATTTGGGAACAAAATTTATTAAAANNTTAGGGAATTGCGCAGCAATCACGACAACAATACTGAAGACATCAATAATGTCGTAACAAGTGGCACAAAAGCAGTGAGTGACGGAAGAGTTGACGAGGGCAGCACCCAAGCCGAACGTCGACCCGACCCTCTCGCCGCCAGCTTCTACAAACAAGACCGGCAGACCCTCGAATCCGCCCCACCACCACATATCCTCACCCCGAAGAAGTAAAAGCCCTGGACGATGAATATGCACAGCAACACAATGACACCCCAACCCTCCACCTTTGGCAAAATGTATTTCAAAGAAAGGGACAGACTATAACGATTTGGCATAGCATACAAAACCTTGTAACCTCTTATTTGTTAAACTGTTAACCAATCACTTGCCACACGCGGTTTTTGGCTTTTGAATTTTGACCCTTGACTTTTAATAACATAACTTTTTGTTTTATCGGTATTAACTTTGCACACCTTACTATTGAAAAACGATTGTTCATTATATATATTTGAAACTAAGTGATGAAGAAACTACTGATATTGTGTGCTTTAATGGTAGGTATAGCTGTACAACCGGCTACTGCCCAGAATGACAAAAAAGCGAAAGAACTGCTGGATGCGGCTTATAAAAAGCTCAATGGCCTCAAGGCGCTCAAGGCCGACTTCAGCCTGGAATTGAAAGGCGGCGGGGTGAATGACACTAAAAAAGGAACATTCTATATGAAAGGCCCCAAGTACAGGGTATCCATAGCGGGTCAGGAAATCATCAGCGACAACAAAACGGTTTGGACCATCATCAAAGCCACCAATGAAGTGCAGGTGACTGACTACAATCCCGATGCGCAGTCTATATCTCCCGCCAAGCTGTTCACCAGCAACTTTTACGACAAGGAGTACAGCTATAAATACGCCGGCGAGCGTAAAATCAATGGCAAAGTGGCTGACGTAGTGGCGCTGACACCCAAGGGCGGCGACAAAATGTTCAGCAAAGTGGAAATTGCCATAGGCAAAGACAAAGTGATAATGGGCGGCCAGGTATGGGAGAAAAACGGCAATACCTACCGCTACGATATAACCAACTATAGCCCCAATCCGCCGTCTGTTACCGACGCCACATTTACCTTCGACCCAAAGAAAAACCCGGGTATGGAGGTGATAGACCTGAGGTAACAGCAGCAAGAGTCTTCGCGGCTTAGGCCGCAGAGTATGTAACACGGGGCTGCTTTTATAAGCAGCCCCGCCGTTTTTATATCATTATCATACTAATGTTAAAAATACAACACCATTATTGAACCAAGAGTATAAACACCTAAATTAGACTATGAGCAAAATACATACGCCATCATCTATAGCCGTAACAGCTATCACTTGCCTGGCAATCTTCACTGCAGCGGGCTTTACATCTTGTAAGAAAGAAAAGGCCGACCAAATGGGCACTACACCCACTATTGGCTTCAACCTTGGTGCTATTATGGACTGCCATAAGGAGCAGAACCAATACCCCTCACAAATCACAGCAGGGCTGGAGGGCACATGGGTATGGACCAGCAACACCTGCTATTGGACGGGCGACTCTACCTTCACGCCAGATAAGCATGTGGTTGTCACCTTTACCGACGCCGGTGTGTACAAAGTATTTGAAGACAGTAAAATAGAATCAGAAGGTACCTGGAAGTTATCTCAGGCCGGGCCCGACACATGGAGTATTATTACAGAAAAGCCTTCAGCATACCTGAATGGATATGTCTACCTCTGCAAAAACGAAGTGGTCTTCTTCTCCAGTTATATCGATGGTTGTGACTATTACTTCGTCAGGCGATAAACCCTGACTAAAAACCCTTCTGTATCCACCATGTACCGTGTTCCAGTATATCAGCATAGTCTATATGCCCGTCGCCCAGCATAAGGTTGCCCATACGTGCCGATGTTACCGTACGTGCCTCTTCCTTACGTTGTAACGGAGCGGTCAGTATCATCCTGCCCTCTGCATCGTTCTCAGCCACCAGGCGGTGTGCTACCTGGTCGGGGTCAGAGTCGTCAAACACTTCTGTACGTGGTCCCTGCAACGGGTGTACCGCTATCAGCGAGCCCTCGTGCAGTTGTTCCAATTGTTGTATAGTNNATAGTAATCTTAACCCACATATGTAACTTATTTACTGCAAATTAATCATTACCACCCCATTCATGGCAAATAAACCACCATCAATAACAAATGAAAAACATATACACCACTATGAGACACGAAATGCCTCTCATACGGTTGCTACACCCTTACCGTAGAAGTGATGATATCAGGCGGCTGGTTCAGCCTGTCAATCTGTTCATTCACTTTGTCTGCTATGGCCTTCAGCGTCTTGGCTGTAGCCTGTTGAAAGCTTACAGCGCTACGCTGCACCGATACCGAGCTGCCGTATATCGTCAGGTCTATCTCGCAAAACTTATTGCGCTCAGTCCTGCCCTGTTCTTTGAAATATACTTCCGCCCTCGATATATTCTTATAGCTGCGGTACATCTTGATGAGATTGTCCCTTACGGACTTAACTATCTTCTCGGTTACCCTGCCATGCGGCATATGAAATTCTATGTTCATAAGTTCTAAATTTGTAAGTGTCCATATATAACAACATTGCAGCTGGCAATATGTTGTTATACAAGGCATGAATCTTGTTATGGTTTTGTAAAAAGATAATCACTACTCCAAGGCGAAAACCCGGGTACTATATCATCAATGGCATTACCGCTTACAGGCTGGTGGCATCGCTACTGCTGGCATACCTGGTATATACCCGGCAAGTAGACATTTTTAAATGGATGCTGGCTATCAGCTTCTTTACCGATGCCATCGATGGCTTTCTCGCCAGGTGGTTCAAGGTAACCAGCGTTATGGGCGCGCGGCTCGACTCCATTGCCGACGACCTGACAATATTGATGTCAGTATATGGCGTCATCAGGCTAAAACCCGAATTCGTACAACAGGAGCTGGTACTCATCATCATCCTGCTGGCGTTACTGGTGATACAAATGGTGATGGCGCTGGTACGTTATGGTAAAATAAGCAGCTTCCATACTTACCTGGCCAAGATTGCAGCTGTACTGCAGGGCGGCTTCCTGATACTGTTGTTCTTTCTGCCTGAGCCACCACTCACGCTGTTCTACATAGCATCGGCGGTAACCATACTGGAGATAGTGGAAGAAATGATACTGGTGGTGCTGCTGCCCGAATGGAAGATAAATGTACACGGCCTGTACTGGGCAATCAAAGACAGGAAGAAGATGCAATAACTACTTCACCTGCATCAATTGCTGTATGGCCCTCAGCAGCGACTCGTTGGAATTGTTGATACCCCGCAGCATATTGAACAAAGTAGGCATGTCTACCTCAGCATACTGGCCATCACCATGCAGTTCAAAGACAGCCTTGCTATGCGCCAACTGCGACTTGTGTATTATAGCGTCTATGTCTGTAATGTCTGATACCTGTGCGTAATGAATGTTGAGCAACACAGGTTCCGCAGCTATATACAGGTTACGTTGCGCTTCTACTATCTGCATGTACAGGTTATACAACTTGTCATTGCCTGATCGCTCCAACTCTGCCAGGTTATGTTTTATATCCTTAGCATCTTTAACAGACAGGGTTGTATTACGGATGACTGTCGCGAGGCTGTTCGCCTGCTCTGCTTCTTCCTGGCTCAGTTGTCCTTGTTCCAGTTTCAGGTAAAAGTCCGTTATCTCGGCTTCATACTTCTTCAAATCATAATAAAAACCGGCCTCATCATCCACTTTCTCTTCTATGTTAAATATCTCTCTGTTTACGCTGATGCCACTCCTGATAAAACTCGCCGCCTCTTTCTTCAAGGCTTCTATAGCGGCATGGCTTTCAGCGGGGTTTACTAATGCTATTGCGGGGGCGAAGCTGTGCTTGTCATTCCCCACCATCTTGTCTATGGCTTTGGTAAAAACACTTGTAAACGGCAAAAGCAGGATAACGGTGGCTATATTGAATGAGCTATGGAATGCTACCATTGCAATAAGCGGGTCTTTAATGCTCAGCACATCCGTTATCAGGAAAAGGAAGAACCTCATGAATACAAGCGCCACAATTGCATTGATGACATTGAAATATAGTTGCGACCAACCTACCTTCTTTTTAATCGGGTTGCCCTTTATGGTAGCTAATACAGCAGTAAGGCTGGTGCCCAGGTCGGCACCTATCACTAAGTACAAACCCTGGTCCAATGTAATGATACCCGCTGCCAACGAAGACAGAAATATCATGATAGAGGCCGAACTGGAATGTATAGATGCCGCCAGCACAGCACCCACCAGCAGGAACACCATAGAGTGTGTTGATTGCATGAAACTGAAATCGACCTGCTGTGCAAACGCTTCGAACCCTGTACGCATGAAATCGATACCGAGGAACATTAAGCTGAAGCCCATAAGAAACTTGCTGAGTTGCACCAGCTTCTCGTTGGAGAAGAGCACTATACCAATACCACCTGCTGCTACAAAAGGCAATACAATGTCTTTGATACTGAATTTAAACCCCAGTAACGAAACTATCCAGNNGAATATCATGCCCACACCGTTCTTCAGGCCTATGATGCCCGCACCGGTAAATGACATCACCAGCAAAGACACCATGGTGCTGCTTTGCAATATGCCTGTTACCAATGCCCCGGATGCTGCGGCCTTGAGGGGTGTACCCGTGTGCCTGCGCAAAAACAATTTGAACGACCTGCCTGCCAATGCTTTCAACGCCTCCTCCAGCATGAACATGCCAAAGAGGAATAAGCCTAAGCCCGCCAGCAGTGGCCATATATGTATATTATTGACGTTCACTTACGAAAACTACAAAATTCAGCTGTATGATGTACATAATCAATGACCTGTGTCACTGCCCGGCACAATATTTGAAAAAGATTTTCGTTTTACGATAATAATCGTACTTTAGTACGACAAACATCGTACAATGACTAAAAAGGATATACATATTACCGAGGCGGAACTGGAGATACTGCAAGTGCTGTGGGATAAAAAAGAAGCTACGGTAAAGGAGGTGCATGAAGAACTGAACGCAGAACGTGAGGCCGTTTACACTACAACGCTGAAGCAGATGCAGGTGATGTACGAAAAGGGATTGCTGAAGCGGGATGACAGCCGCAGGCAGCATATATACTACCCTGATGTGGACATAAAAAGGNNGGGTGCAACGCAAATTTATGGACAAGGTGATGAAGAACCTGTTCAGCGGCAGTGCGGGAGAACTGGTGATGAACGCGCTGAGCAATTACAAAACAACACCTGAAGAACTGGACCAGATAAAAACCCTGATAGAAAAAGCCAAACAAGCTAAAAAACCTTAGTTATGATGAACCAGGCCACATCCATCATCGCAGAAGCACTGCTTTACTCGCTGCTGGCAGGCGCAGCCACCTATCTAGTATTACGCCTGATATTGGCATTGCTGAAAAATATGCCCACACTAATAAAATACCATTTGTGCAATATCAGCCTGCTGATACCGCTATTAATTTTTATAGTATCGTTAACACAGTTGACGGCAATAAAAAATACAGCCCCTGTTTACCCCACTCCACCCCCTGTTACCACCGTTTATTACAATGTACAACCGACCACGGTTCCTGTACAGCAGGAGCCGTTGCTGGATGAAACGCTCACAGCTGAAATGCTGTGGGTAAAGGTACACGGTATCATTAATGAAAACAGCCGGATTATTACCTGGCTTTACATAGCAGGACTGCTTTTGTTCTCCGCACGGCTGTTGCTGCAATACAGGCAGTCGCAGCAACTGAAAACAAAGGGACTCTTGCCAGCTACCGATGAATGGCATCGCTTGCTGGCCAATACCATGCAGCGGTTGAACATAAGCAGCCCTATCCATATCGCATTTACCGAAAGGAAAATATCCCCCTGTATCATCGGTCATGCAAAAGCAGTAATACTAATGCCGATATCGCTGGTTAATCATCTTACTACCGAACAGGCCGAAGCTATCTTACTGCACGAACTGGCGCATTACAAACAATACGACCATTACATCAACCTGTGTGTGCAGTGTGTAAAGTGTATATTATTTTTTAATCCTTTTGTATGGCTTACAGTTGTGTTGATAGACAAATACCGTGAACTATCCTGCGATGAAACAGCAACCCGCCAGGAACGCAANNATCGCACAGGCTGTTACCCGCTATTGTTATGACTATCATACTGGCAACGGGATTGCTGATAGCTGGTAGCACAAAATTATTCTCTACAGAAAAAGACAACCTGCGTGAACAACTGAAAGAAATCAGCGCACAGATGTATAAGGAGGGCAACCATAAATACATATTTGTGGATGCGGTGCTGGATAGTTTGTTAGTATTGCCCGCCAAAGCGCAAATACTGAACATGGGCAGCAGCTACTGGACTTTGACTAACAACAATGGCCCAGTAAAAGTATCAACAGACTTGAGTAAAGAATACCAGTTAAAGTTAGGCAGCTTCTTAGTAACACAAGGAGAAGATGCAGATGCAACAGTAGCATTTGATGCCATGCCTGCCAATGGGATGTTGACGCTGAAAGATATACTGAACGTCAACAGCGATTTTAGAAAAACAACACCAGCAGACCGGTACAGAGCCGGAATTACGACCCTAGCTTGGAAGCAGATATACAAAGCTATGTATGAAGACAGGTTGATACGACAGACGATGGATAAGTTTGAGATGCGGTACAGCGCAAAAGGCATAGAAGTAAATGGCAAAATACTGGCCGGTGCATTGGATGCCAAATACCGAAAAATGTATGCAGAGCTATTAGGACTTGACCTGAACAGGGAAGATGTATCCGGCCGTATGCAAACAGGGGATTTGAAAAAGTACCTTAGTATTCATTCAACAATTGAAACAGCTGACACGACATCTCAAAGAGAAAAATTAACACAGATAAGCAATGAATTGTTCAGCAAAGGGGATATGCATTATGTGTTTGTTGATGCATTAATAGACGGGGCATTAAAAGACGGCGATGATTATGATTTGAAAGTAGATAGTGGTATAGTACGCTTCAAAAGCCATCGATGGCCACTTAGCCAACAAAAGAAATATTCTGACAAACTTGCTGCATGTAAAAAAGCGAATAAGGGTAAAGGGCGATTCTATTCATCTATGCTGGGTACAATCCATCTGAATGAGATACTGGACCCCAATTCAGAATTTAGAAATCCGATAATGCATACTGACCCTGAGATTGACGGAACGCCATTCGTGGAATATATAATGGCAGAAATGCAAAAAGACGGGCTTATCGACAGGGCATATCAGGTCAGGATAATATTTACCGACAGCACCATAGTTGTGAATCACAAGAATCTGGCAGGCAGCATTTACAATAAATACAAGGCCTTATATAAACAGGCTCATCCAAACTGCGGTAAAAATTTTTCCAATAGTCTTCAATGCAATACTGACCAACCGTTCCCGCCGGATAATGAAACCGGAATGAACATTTTAGAGCAGCAAAGATTAAAAAAACTGAGCGAAGAGCTATTCCGTGATGGGCACCAGGGTTTTATCATTGCCGAATTAGTAAAAGACGGCTATATAAAAAAAGGCGAAAAATATAAAGTAACCTACAAAAACGGCAAGTTTTCAATGGAAGGGAAATCCCTGCCGACTGATGCTATTAAAACCTACGAGGCAAAAATGACAAAGTTTACAGCCGCACACCCAAGCACAGCCACTGTATGGTGGAGCTTAGAAGATACATATGACGCAACAAATACTGCCGATGAGTTTAATTTGAAACTCGGTGGAGGCACACCATCAGATTACGAAAAGGAGCAAAAAGAAAAGGAACGCGAGGCCAACTTCTGGAAATTTATGCAGGCACTGCACAAAGACAGCTTTCTTGACACCAACAGCTATTACCTGGTAGAATATAAAAAAGACGGCCTATATGTAAACGCCATTAAACTAACGGGCAGCAAGGAGAAAAAATATACTGAATGGCTGCATGCACTGGGATACACAGCAGCGAAAGGTATGCGGACCGAAAGGGTACCCGATGGTGTAAAGATTCCGGACAGAAGGGTGGGTATAAGCACAGTAAGTATGCCTGTATACGGCAACAACTTGCCTGCTATAGCACAGGTAATGTTTGTAGATGGCAACCCCAATTTCATATTGGCACACGCGCTACACGACAAGCTAATACGCGAAGGGCAACGCTACGATATACGCTATGTACGTGGCAAAGTGTACAGCAAGGGCGAGTTAATCCGTCAGCCGTACCAATCAAAGTACGCGAAGCTGATAACAGACTTTACCCGGGCACATGATAAAAACGCCGGCAGTTATGCCGTACATGGAGATGCTGTGACCAAAGAAGAACTGAACACGCCTGAATCGGCAATCAGGAGGGATTTGATAAGAAAAGGGCAAGGGATTGATGCAGGTAAAGCAGTCGGCAAAGTTATACGTATAATGGCTGCCGACGGTGTAGTGGACACTACTAAACGCTACACCTTGCAATACAATGCAAAAGGATTGTTTGTAAATGGTAAAAAGCTGACAGGCAATGATGCGCAGAGGTATGAAGAGGTGTTGACTAATGAACTGGGTAACGACTCACGCATTACCACTTTCCATGAAATCAATTTCGAGCATGACCCGGATAAATGATGCCTAATTCACCATCATATTGTCTATCAGCCTCACGTCGCCAATTTTGGCGGCTATCAGGGCTATCATACGGCGGTTGATGTCGTAATCTTCCAGAGGTGAGAGGTCATCTGCATCCGCTAGGGCTACATAGTCCGGCTCAAAACCTTTCTCTTTGAGTATATCCAGGCACTCTTTTTGCACCACTGCAAAAGGTTGTGCCCCTGCCTTGGCTTGTATAGATACCAGGCATTGGTATAACAATAGTGCCAGTGAGCGTTGTGGTACTGTCAGCCTGCGGTTGCGCGAGCTCATAGCCAGCCCGTCCTGTTCTCGCACTGTCGGGCATATTTGTATGTCCAGATTTTGTAGTGCAGGTATTTGCTTAGCCAGGTTTTTGATGACCATACATTGCTGATAATCTTTCTGGCCCAGGTACAGCGCATCAGGCTGCACTATCTGCAACAGGCGGGCTACGACCTGCCCTACCCCTTTGAAATGCCCCGGGCGATGGGCACCTTCCAGTATAGTNNAGTGTCTATATACCCGAAATCGTACACAGGGGTATCTTGCCCGGGCGGATATACTTCTTCCACCGACGGCAGAAAAAGTACGTCACAGCCTGCCTCCAGCAACATCTTCGTATCCTCATCAATGCTTACGGGATATTTGTCGAAATCGGCTTTATCATTGAATTGTGTGGGGTTGACAAATATGCTGGCTACGGTAAAATCACCCTTTTCGCGGGATTGTTGCAGCAGGGATATGTGCCCGCTATGCAGTGCACCCATAGTGGGTATAAAACCTATCTTAACACCTTTCTGCCTGATATTCAGCAGATAAGCCTCAATATCGGCCGAGTTCTTAAATATAACCATTATGCCTTATATGCCTATTTAACAACGCAAAGTACGGGTTGTAAATTAATATTTTCGTAATTTTGCAATCACTTTCATTAATACCTTTCTTTTAATTAACTAATACATAAGCATGTCGGACGACAAAAAGCGTGTCTTGATTATTGCCAACGAGCTATCTCCTTACGTTGAATTTACTGATTTCGCACAAATCTTAAACAGCCTTGCTGTCAAAACATTTGACAGCGGACTGGAGGTACGGGTGATCATGCCCCGTTTCGGTACCATCAACGAACGCCGCCACCGCCTGCACGAAGTAGTACGCCTGTCAGGTATCAACATTATCATAGACAAAGACGACTACCCCCTCATCATCAAAGTGGCGTCGCTGCCCAACGCAAGGCTGCAGGTTTACTTCATGGACAATGAAGATTATTTCAAACGTAAAGCTGTATTTACAGACGACAAAGACAACTTCTTTGAAGACAATGCAGAACGTATGATATTCTTCTGTAAAAGCGCACTGGAAACTGTGAAGAAATTCGGCTGGCCTCCGGACATCATCCACTGCCACGGCTGGATGACATCACTGGCTCCGCTGTACCTGAAAACCGCTTATAAAAAAGAGCCGGTATTCAACTACTCAAAGGTGGTGTACACCGCGCAGAACGACCAGTTCAAGGACAACCTGGGCGAGAACTTTCTGAAAAAAGCGATGATCAGCGGCGACATAAAAGAAAAAGACCTGGATCCATATAAGGCTGGCGACAACATCGCCCTTACATTGGGTGCGTCAAAATACGCTGACGTAGTAATACACGGCGAGTCTAAACCTGCAAAAGCTATAACTGATGAAGTAAAGGCCAGCAGGTATAAGAAAGTGGTAAAATATGACGATAGCTGGAAGGAAGATGCCGGCCCCCTGTTAGACTTATACAAAAGCTTAACAGAGTCTTAGAATTAGTTTTATCACATTCGCAGAAAAGAAAAACCATTTGAAACCACGTTTCTCATCAATAGGCAGCATATTACTACTTGCAGCAATCGTTGCCACGACTACCGGCTGCAAGGAAGACACTATCATAAAAGCTAACGTTGCTCCAGGCGACAACGGGCTGGGCACTGTACTTGTACCTGATACTTTCACTGTAAATGCGAGCAATGTATTTGCCGATAAACTGAAAACCAGCGAAAAAGTATCTGGCATACCTGTAGTGCATGCATTGGGTACAGTAGTAGACCCCTACTTTGGCACAACCAATGCCGGCATATATATGCAGGTGCTACCTACTACGGCGGGATTCCGATTTGTAGCAGACGGCACCAATTATACTGTTGACTCCGCCGTACTGATACTGCCATTTTACGGCTTTGCCTGGGGTAACAGAACAAATCCCAAACCCCAGAAATTCAAGGTGTACAGGGTGGATGAAGCCATGAGTAATACGGCGGAATACTACAGCAACCAGCACCTGAAGGTACGCAGCACGCCACTGGCTGATGTTACGATTGACATGAAAAGCGTGCTGAATGACACCCCATCTGCCGCCGGCACAAAAACCGGGTACAAGCACATCAGGATACCGCTCAGCCAGGATTTTATAACTGATGTAGTAAGCAATATTGGCCAGTCTGCATTTGACAATGACGCTAATTTCCTCAATTACTTCAACGGGTTCTACATAGCCCCTGACAGCAGCGTAAACATCAATAACCAGACGGACCTGCTGACATATATATTACTGGACGGCAGCGCAGATTATGCTCGTGCTTCCATTGCTTTCTATTACAGGGAAAATGGTAGCACAGAAACCAAAACTGCATTCTTCAACTACCAGCGGGAAGGAGCAACAAGCAAAACCGCAAACTTCAACCAAATAAGCCGAAACTATAACGGATACCCTGTTCAGCAAATCATCGGCAACGATTATACTGACACCCTCTTGCTGCAAAATGACCCGGGGCTGAATATAGATTTCCGTATACCTAACCTGGACAAATTACCGACCGCCGCAATTATCAAAGCCGAACTGGTAATAAAGCAAATAAAAAGCGGCGTAGATGCAGACAGCCTGCAAATACCCAACCGTATAGTGCCCAAAGGTGTAGATGCATCAGGCAATGAATACGAGATAGCCGATTTTTCGGTAACAGACTATTCTGCCGCGCTTGCATTTATTGACGGTGTAAAACGTACCGAAAAAGATCTTAACGGTAATGATATAATAACATACAGAATTAATATACCCAGGGAGGTGCAAAAGGCTATTATTGATAAACGTAATGAACTACATTTGCGTATCAAGGGTGGCACAGGTTTCCCTGCTGCGTACAGGCTGGTAGCCGGTGGCAGAAACAGTGGCACTTACAGTATGCAACTAAACATCGTTTATTCAAAACCAGACTAAAATAACTACTTCTTATGTGCGGTATTGTCGGTTATATAGGCAGCAGAGAAGCATTCCCTATTTTGATAAAAGGCCTGAAAAGGCTGGAATACCGTGGCTATGACAGTGCCGGTGTAGCTTTACTGAACGGAGAACTCACCATCTATAAAAAAGCGGGCAAGGTAAGTGAACTGGAAAAAATTACTGATGGACAAAAATTAACTGCTAATATAGGCATAGGCCACACGCGTTGGGCTACACACGGCGAACCGAACGACACAAATGCTCACCCCCATATTTCATTGTCTGGCAAGCTGGCTATCATACATAATGGTATTATAGAAAACTACGCCTCAATAAAAGCTGAACTTACTAAGCGTGGTTATAAATTCCAATCGGATACTGATACAGAAGTATTGGTAAACCTGATAGAGGAGGTGCGTAAAGACTATCCTGTACTGGAGGATGCCGTACGTGTAGCCCTGAACCAGGTAGTTGGCGCTTATGC
>DINJ01000052.1:0-10307 GCA_002423665.1 Bacteroidetes bacterium UBA5543
GTAATCGTAGTATTGATAGGTATCTCCAAAGCACTGTTGATATTCAGGTGGAAAAACCTACCACGTGTGAAGAGTGAAGAGCAGGTAAGCAGCCGCGAGTTCTGGATGTTCATCGGTTCTTTCGTATTGTTCCTTTCGGCATTACAAATAATATTTGTTACCTCTATCCCCGTTTGGGCGCCATTAGCCAAGTGGATTAGCGGTAAGGAAATAGCGCCGCCTGTTGACCCGGTAGCACACTACAACAGTATACAGGTGTGGGTAGCGATAGTGATAGCTATTTTGTCTGCAGCTATACTGTACCTCAAATTCAAAACAACTGACATCAAACTATTCTGGAAGCGCATCACTATCGTAGGGGCCATAGCTGCTGTGATGACCGTAATCATAGGCTATACGCAAAAGATAACAATGGCGCAGTATACAATACTGCTCTTCGCCAGCAGCTTTACCATTGTAGCCACCATCAACTATGCCATATCTATACAGAAAGGTAAGTTGATGAAACTGGGTGCTTCCGTTACACACTTNNTATCACGGTGCCGATGGGGCAGTATGATGTTACCTACCTCGGAGATTCTACATCTGCTAACGACCCGCGTACTTTCTATAAGGTATATTATGAAAGAAGGGACAGCGCCACAGGCAACGTAGAAGAGGCATTCACGCTTTACCCCGATGCCTTTGTGAACCCTAAAGGACAGGAAGGCGGCATGAGCGCCAACCCCGATTCCAAACATTACCTGACCAAAGATGTGTTTACTTATGTCACTTCTGTAATAGACCCGTCTAAGCGGGAGGATACCAATACATATAAGAAGCACACGGTAAAGATTGGCGATACAGTATTCGTAAACAGGGGTTATATAATATTCAGGGGCTTCAATACCGCAGTCAACCACCCGCAATACGCACCGCAACAGGGCGATATAGTGGTAACGGCTGAACTGACATTGAAAAGCCTGGGCGGCGACAGTATGCGTGTAGCCCCGCTGTATTACATCAGGAACAACTTTGAGAACTATATAGAAGATACTATCGCTGAAAAGCGCACCTATGTACGCCTCTCAAAAATATTGCCTGAGGAGAACGGTGCTGAACTGATGATTCGCCAGCCTGATGAAGACTATATTGTGATGAAAGCGATACTCTTCCCGTATATCAATGTGTTGTGGCTGGGCATTATCGTTATGGTCATCGGTTTCTTCATTAGCATGGCCAACAGGATAACCAAGAAAGAGAAGGCAAAAGCATAGGCACTAGCATAGGTACTACTTCGTGTAATTACTTTGAATTTTCACCTTTATTATCGACTTCAGGCGACGCGGCACTTCTTGTCAGTAGGTACATTGTACCCTCCTTTTTATAAGCTATTATAGTACGTCTTATTCCAAGAACAATAATTACAGCCCCTGTCATAATACCAATTACCATTCCGATGGCGCCTATTATTAAATAGGCCAAGAGAAAGAAACTAAATATACCGATTGCTGCAAAGACCAGCACCAAGACCGTGAAGGCAAATATTTCTGATGTTTTCTCGAAGGTTCTGCGCATATTGCGTTACAGCATATTGTCCTGCTATATCAAAAATAAAACCTTTGAACAAAAAAATCCCGCTGAATGCAGCGGGATTTTTGAATATGATTAATTGAGTGAAATTACCTATGCCATTTTGAAGGCAGGCCGGTATTCACGCCAAAGTCGTTAGTTACACCTTCAGGGTTTACAATCTTGTAATGAACAGTCAGTTCGCCATGCTCAGGGTAGAAATCCTCCCATTCCAGTATACCGTAACCTTCTATTATATGGCCGTTCACTGTCTGCTGTGGTATGAAGAGGCTGTCGCCTTTTACACGAACATTTATTTCGTTACCGGGGAACCTGTTGTAGAAGTTCGTAATGGTCATATCGGTAGCACCTTCGCCATTCACGAATGATATTTCGTACTGGGCAGGGTTTGTAGATGTGCCATCTTCAAATACAGTCCACACACCCCTGTACTTTTCCCTGGTCACTATTTCGCAATGAGTACCTTCATACCCCGACGGGCAGATACAATCGCCTTCTGCACATGTACCACCATATGCACAAACTATAGATTTACAGGGGTCATTATTACAAGAAGTTACTGTTACCGTGGTAAATACAGCAGCGACACCCATCGCCGACAAGATNNATAGATTTTAAACGGGCTTTCATTAGCACATTATGTTTTTTAACGAGCTTAAAGATAAACGAAACAATTTTAAAATGCAACAAACCCTGAAATTTATAAACTGCCGATTATCAGGCGGTTTAAGGATGTGTTTGCAATGTGAATATATAACATAATGGACTAAACAGGGAATTTCTTCAGGACTTTTATCTTTCAATAGCCCTTATATATTCTAAAATGCCATTATAAATAGCATGGGCTATTTCTGTTTGTCCCTGCGGAGAGTTCATATACTTCTCCTCTTCTACATTGTTGATAAAGCCTATCTCTACCAATACTCCGGGCATAACACAGCCTGCCAGCACTTCTACACTTATCTGCTTTACCCCTCTGTCAAGGCGGCCTTGTTTGGCAAAATTTCCTTGAATCCTTGAACCCAGGTCTACGCTGCTGGTGAGAAAAGCCTGGGAATATTGGGCGATAATGATAGCTGTCATTGGGTCCTTCTCGTCCATCAGTCCTTCTTTTTCGCCACCCGTCAGGTTATCGCTGTATTCGCCTATAGACTCTTCTTTTTGAGAGTTCCTGCTCAATCCCAGCACATATGTTTCAACCCCGTTGGCCTCAGTAGTTTTGTCGTATTTATATACATAGCGAGGAACTTTTACAGATTTGCCGTTCTTTTTTATGGTCCTGTATCCTGAACGGACTTTTGTACGTGAACCAGGTGTCGAGTTTACGTGTATAGATACGAAAAGGTCGGCCTTTGCACGGTTGGCTATCTCATGCCTTTCCACCCAGTGCACGTCCACATCGGTGGTACGGGTATATATTACCTGCCTTTCGCTGAGGTTTTTCTTTATCAGTTCCCCCACTTTCAGGGTTACAGCCAGGGCTATATCTTTCTCTTTGGAGAAATGCCCGATGGCTCCCGGTTTATCTCCGCCATGCCCTGCATCCAGCACTATCTTCTTCACTTTGGGATTATCGGCAGCGAAAGTGGTAGCGTATGTAAAAAATAAAGTTATTAAAGTTATAAAGGCCTTTGTGCGCATAGTAGTCTGCGAAATGTTAAATATACAAATCCATCAAGTTAAGTATCCGAATAACTATATTATTTTTGTGACCGTTGATGAACCTGCGTCCTACAATTCCGCCAAAGGTACGAAGCAATCACTGCCTGTTTACAGTATTGGCGGTGATTTTTACATTTGTTTTAACAGCGCCCGTTCTGGCGCAGGAAAAGCCTGTAAATATAAATACCATCAAGCCCGATAGTCTTGCTGATAGCCTTAACATTACTGATACCATCGTTAGCCTGCAAGACAGTTTGTTAAATGATTCTACCCTTGCACAGGATAGTGCCAACAAGACGTCTAAGCAAAGCCTGGAAGAAAGACTGGGTATAAAGATATCTCCTGATGCACTGCCATCTGAAGTGAAGTCTGAAGCGGCCGACTCAGCCGTGCTTGATATGAGAAAGAATATATATTACCTGTACGGCAAGGCTAAAGTGAATTACGAAGATATGGAGCTGAATGCGGGTAAGATAGTGTACGACCAGTCGGGCAATATGGTGACGGCGGGGCCATTGTCTGATACTGCGGTCAAGCTGAAGGACAGACCCAGCTTTGCGCAAGGGCAGGAGAAGTTTACCTACGATACGCTGCAATACAATTTCAAGAGTAAGCGGGCAATTGTGCGCAACCCCAAAACCCAATACGGGGAAGGTTATGTGTTCAGCGGCCAGGTAAAGCGTAATCCTGATCAGTCGATATATGGTTACCGCAACTTATATACTACCTGCGCCTTAGACACGCCGCACTTCGGTATCAGGGCGCAGAAAATAAAAGTAATACCCGGCAGGGTGGTTGCATCGGGCCCCGCTAATATTACAGTAGAACAGGTGCCGACACCACTGTTTCTTCCCTTTGGCTTGTTCCCCATCAGCAAGGGACAGCGTTCAGGCTTTCTGCTACCGACATATACTATTGAAGAAGGCCGTGGTGTGGGATTGCTGAATGGCGGTTACTACTTCAACCTGGGGCAGTATTCGGATCTTGAAGCACGTGCCAACATATATTCTAAAGGTAGCTGGCAAACCAGCGGGCGTACCAACTATGCCAAACGATACAAATATAATGGGNNGCATATAATAAAACAGGTGAAGAGTATGAGCCCGGTGCGCAGATAGAAAAGGCCTTTAACGTGCGCTGGTTGCACAATACAGACGCAAAAGCCCGTCCCGGCCAGCAGTTCAGCGCTTCGGTTAATGCAGGTACATCATCCTTCAACGCCAACAATACCTACGATGCAGAGCAGATACTGAACAACCAGTACCAGTCGAATATCACTTATTCCAAATCCTGGGCCAACAGGCCCTTTACACTGGCTGTAGGCGCTCGTCACAGCCAGGAGGCTTCAACAGGACAAGTTAGCGTCACCTTGCCTGAAATGTCGTTCTTCGTCAACCAGTTCAATCCCTTCCAGGGTAAGAATAGCCTGGGTACTAAATGGTATGAAAAAATAACCACCAGCTACACGTTTACGGGGCAAAACCAATTGGTATTTACAGATAGCCTGTTCAACCTGTCGAAGCTGAATATCGGCGACTTCAATAATGCAATGAAGCATACGATACCCATCAGTGCTTCATACAATGTGATGCGTTTTATCAACCTGACATTTGGTGCTAACTATAACGAATACTGGTATACTAGGCAAACCTTTAAGAGGTATGACTATACAGGAGATACAGTATTCCAGGATATTAACCGGGGTTTTTATACCGCCAGGGACTATAACGCCAATATCAGTGCTAATACGCGTATATACGGGCTGAAGATGTTTAAGAAAGGCAAACTGATGGGTGTGCGCCACGTACTCACCCCCAGGGTTTCGCTCAACTATGTGCCCGACTTTGCCAAAGCGCCCTACCACTTCGGCTACGAAACCATACTGGACCCCAAAGGGGAACCGCAATATGTATCGCCATACGAAGGCTCGCTATTGGGTGCGCCATCTCAACTGGGTAACTTTAGTAGTATAGTGGGTTTTGGCTTTGACAATAACCTGCAGGCGAAAGTCAGGTCGAAGAAAGACAGTACGGGTAGCAAGAACATCAGGCTGATAGACAACTTTGCTATCAACTCAGGTTACAACCTGGCGGCAGATTCATTCAACTGGCAGAATATAACTATGTCATTTAATACCCTTTTATTTAATATTATCAATGTTACCGCCAACCTCAATTACGACCCATACGCATTTGACACCGCACGCAATGCACGCAAGAACCTGACCATGTGGGAGCAAGGCACGGGTATTGCCAGGTTTACTAATGCTACTGTGTCCCTGGGAGCACAGCTTAGGCCTACACGGCAACAGACAGACAATCCGGCAGCTAATACTGATGAATATAAGCGGTTGACCATGTATGGTATAGATGATATATACTATGACTTCAATGTTCCCTGGAACCTGGGTTTGACCTACTCATTGGGCTTGAATAAAAAGTACGTGCCCGAATCGAAGAAAGATACCCTGGCTGTTGATAATCATAATATCAGCATTAATGGTGATATTAACCTGACGTCCCGCTGGAAACTTACTGCCAGCACCAGTTTCAACTTTGTACAGAAGAAATTACAGATGACGCAAATCAACATCGTACGCGACCTGCACTGTTGGGAAATGATACTGACGGCCGTGCCGTTTGGCGAAAGGAGGTTTTACAACTTTACCCTGCACGTAAAGGCTACCGTGCTGCAAGACCTGAAACTACTGCGCAGGCGAGATTACAGAGATGCCGTGTTCTAAGCTATTCCGCACCCTGTAAGTATGATAATTTATCCTTATTATGGTATGATGCGCTATTTGACTATTTTTGTGCTCCGAATAGTATAACAAGTATATAAATAATATATATGGCACTAGTTGATCTCGTAATGCCCAAAATGGGTGAAAGTATAATGGAAGCTACTGTTTTGAAATGGCATAAACAGCCCGGCGACCATGTGAATATGGATGAAACCATTTTGGAAATAGCTACTGATAAAGTAGACAGCGAAGTACCATCTACGGCTGAGGGGGTTATTAAAGAGATACTGTTTAAAGTAGATGATGTAGTGCCCGTAGGNNCCACAGCCTGCGCCTACCGCACCCGTAGGCACTACGGGTGGCAACCGCTTTTATTCTCCACTGGTATTGAATATAGCTGCCAAAGAAGGCATTGGCATGGCGGAACTGGAAAACGTACCCGGCACAGGTGCTGAAGGACGCGTTTCTAAAAAAGACATACTGGCATATGTAGCCAACCGTAAAAATGGTGCGCCTGCTGCAGCTCCTGCACCCGCACCACAACCTGCGGCTGCACCTGCACAAGTAGCTCCACAGCCCGAAGCTGCACCTGTAGCGCCACAGGCTGAGGTGAACTACGGCAATAATGTAGAAATAATTGAAATGGACCGTATGCGCAAGATGATTGCCGACCATATGGTACGTAGTAAAGCCACTTCTGCCCACGTTACCAGCTTTACCGAGGCTGACGTCACTAACATAGTTAAATGGAGGGACAGGGTAAAAGGCGAGTTCCAAAAGAAATACAACGAGAAAATTACATTCACGCCGATATTTATTGAGGCGATAGTAAACTGCATCCGCAAATTCCCGATGATAAACGCCAGTGTAGACGGCACTAAGATTATCGTGAAGAAAGACATTAATATAGGTATGGCTACGGCGCTGCCCAGTGGCAACCTGATAGTTCCTGTTATTAAAAACGCGGATACCAAAAACCTGCTGGGCCTGAGCCGCGATGTAAACGGACTGGCCAATGCAGCCCGTAATAATAAACTGAAAGCTGACGATACAGCAGGTGGCACATTTACACTTACCAATGTAGGTACATTCGGTAGCCTGATGGGTACACCGGTAATCAACCAGCCGCAGGTAGCGATATTGGCGGTAGGTACTATCAAAAAACGCCCTGTAGTGATGGAAACTGAANNTGTGATAGCTATACGCCATATGATGTACCTGAGCATGAGCTACGACCACAGGATAGTGGACGGCTCACTGGGTGCAGCTTTCCTGACAGCTGTTGCCAACGAACTGGAAGCATTTGATGTGAACAGGGCTGTATAGTATCAACGATTTTAACAAAGCATAGCGGGGATGGCAGTACTGTTCCCGCTATTTTTTAGCAGACTGTCTAAAGATATGGCTGTGTGCTATCTGGTTTACTCGGCGTTTGTTTGAAGTGGAAAGTATCATTGATACTGGTATAATCTTCTGTATTAATGGCTCTATAGCTTTCCCATATTATAAATGTAGAATCATTCAGCACTGTCCCGGATTGCACATATACCGGATATTCGCACTTACGTGCATGCCATGTTTCCATCCTTATAATACCATTTTCCTCCTTGAACGCTCCCCACTTAGGTTTAGAACCCTGACGGCTGCCAGTCGCATAGCTATCGTAGTCTTCAAGGTCTTCGGTATTTTCTCCTAAGACAACGCCATTCTTATACAGGAAGATTATACTGTATGTCGGAGTATAGTATTCCGGATGATAGCGATAGTAACATCCGTCAGTCCTCAGAGTGCCCTGGTAATTGGTTCGTTGAAATGTTAGTTTATCGTCTTTGTCCCTGCAATCCCTCTTGCAAGAGTTAAATACAGTAGCAGTCAATATCAACAAACTAATTGCTTTTTTCATAGATATGGTTTAGTTAAAAACGGGCAAGGATTATGCCAATGTTTAAGTATTATCTGCCCTTAGCCTTCATGCTATAAGTAATGCGCAGGTAAACAAATCCCGCTATACCGGCTGCAAGTGATGCAAGAATTATAGCCACCTTGGCTGTGGTCTGTATTTCAGGCATTTTAAATGCGAGGGTAGACATGAATATGGAGATGGTAAACCCAATACCGGCAATCATACCCATGCCGATAATTTCTTTCCAGCGCAGGCCATCGGGTAGTGATGCTATACCCAAACGAACTGCCAGCCAACTGAACAGGGCAATACCTATGGGCTTACCAAGTACCAATCCTGTAACGATGCCATGATGCACGGGCGAGGTGAAAATATGTCCGTACGTATCAGGCAGCACAATGGCTGTATTGGCCAGTGCGAAGATGGGCAGTATTACAAAATTCACGGGGTCGTGCAGGCTGTGTACCAGGTCTTCTATTTTATGCAGTGGGATGGTGAATGCCAGCAGCACGCCGGCGATAGTAGCGTGTACCCCTGAGTTGTAAAAGAAGTACCACAGGAAAATACCCAACAGCATATAAATAAAATACCTTTTTATCTTCAGCAGGTTGAGCATGGCCAGTAAAAATACCATACCTCCCGCCATGAACAGGTAAGTCATGTCTATCTTTTCGGCGTAAAAAATGGCAATGGTGAGTATGCCGCCCAGGTCGTCGATGATAGCCAGCGCCATAAGGAATACCCGCAGCGAGAATGGTACGCGCTTGCCCAGCATGGATAATATGCCTAATGAGAATGCAATATCAGTAGCCATGGGTATTCCCCAGCCTTTGCTGAACATGGGCATGCCGCCAGTCCACGCCAGGTATATAAGTGCCGGTACTATCATGCCCCCGAAGGCTGCGATAATCGGCATTAGCGACTTACGTACGGACGATAGTTCTCCTACCAACAGTTCACGTTTTATCTCCACGCCCACCAGCAGGAAGAAGAATGCCATGAGTAAGTCGTTGACGAGGTGCAATGGTGTGTGGGGAATATGTACATTGGGTGCCGGCATATGCAACTCCATATTCCAGAAGTTGAGATAACTTTCGCCGGCAGATGTATTGCTGATGATCATAGAAGCCACGGTGCAGCAGATAAGTGTGATACCTACCGCCCGGCTATCCTGAAAAAATTCTTTGATTGGTGATACAATTAACTCCCTGATGTAAACCCGCGTTTTATTCCTGGCCATATTTGCAAAAATAAGTAAACAGAATGTATAACTACGTGTAAACGCCTTTCTGCGAGGCTATATAAATAAGGGTTATTACCCGTAGAACGTATCTGTAACTGGTTGGTAATGAACATTGATGCATACACAACAATGAATGAATAACAAAAAGCTTGATTTTTTATAATCAAAAAAATGACTCTAATAAGAGGTTTTTGTTATTGTAATAAGATACTGAATATAATCGGTAAAACGTAACCTGAGAGCAAAAAAAACCTGAAAAACCAGTAAATACAGGGGGATTTTTTTTCTTTATCCATTCTGTAAATGTTTTTACATAAACAAGCGGAACTGGATTTGTTTTTTCAACAAAATGTTAGCAATTTCGTCCTCCTGCTTCAGAATAACAGTTGAGAGCGATTACCAGGTGATAGGGTGGTCTCTGATATGCAGTAATAAAATTTCAAAAAAAGAGAACGGGTGTGCAGTAGAGGAAGTGGCCGGCGTACAAAGTGATGACTGGAAGAAATGCCGTCCCCGTAATTTTTTTGGCTGAATGAACTAAGTAAAAAACTTGATTGAACTGGTTGCCTTAATATGACTAAAGACATTTACAATTCCTACTCCGACAACATGCCGCACAACGATGCAGAAGCCGTTTGGGGCAGGTGTGTTGAAATCATAAAGGATAATGTAAACTGGCGCACATTCCAGACCTGGTTCGAACCGATAAAAGCGGTAGCCTTGCAGAGCAACATATTGACACTGCAGGTGCCCAGCCAGTTTTTTTACGAGTGGCTNNGTGGCTGGAAGAGCACTATGTAGAACTGCTCGGCAAAACAATCAAACGCATTTTAGGTAAAGAGGGCAGGTTGGAGTACCGCATAGTGATGGACGGTGGTGGAACCCAGCGCAACCAGGCATCGGTAAATATGCCGGGCGGTATACGCAATACCCCCCCTAAGGATAATAACTATGTGGACATGCCCCTGAAATGGGATGACCCCACAAATATAAAAACGCCTTATGCCATACCCGGGCTGAAGAGGATGCAGGTAGACCCGCAGCTGAACAGCAACTATGTATTTGATAATTATGTAGAGGGTGATTGCAACAGAGTGGCACGCTCGGCCGGTATGCACGTAGCGCAGAAACCCGGGGCGACTTCATTTAACCCGCTGGTAATATTCGGCGGTGTGGGCTGGGGT
>DINJ01000052.1:10553-10813 GCA_002423665.1 Bacteroidetes bacterium UBA5543
AAAGAAATAGATATAGAACTGGCCAAGCGTGTGATGAAGAACTTTGTGAAGACATCCGCGCGCGAACTGACTATCGAAAATATACAGAAGATGGTTTGCGACTACTTCAGCCTGCCATACGACAAGCTGCTGATTAAAACCCGCAAACGCGAAGTGGTGCAGGCAAGGCAGATAACCATGTACCTGGCCAAGAAGTTTACCAAGAGTTCTCTGAAGAATATCGGCGAGCACTTTGGAGGTTTTGACCACACCACAGTTAT
>DINJ01000034.1 GCA_002423665.1 Bacteroidetes bacterium UBA5543
ATGTGTTTTCTGCTGTTAATTAATTTGTTTTTCTTTTTCTCGCTTCGCAACGGCATGTACCTGTTCTATTGTGTGAATGTGGTGATATATACATGCTATACAGTAGCGGTGGTAGACGGGTTTTTGCCCTACCTATTGCCTGAGGCTGACCTGATGACCTGGTATATTACAGTGCCTACAATAGGAGTAGCCGTGCAGAATATGTATGCGGTTTATTTCCTGGAACTGAAGAAATACGCCCCTCGCCTGAACAGGATAGCCTGGATATTAATTTGGTATTTCATCATTTACGCTGTGGTGCGCCTGTGGCTGCCATTGACAACCGTGCTGGCCGTCAATACCCTGAATGCATTGCTGTCCTTTTTTATGATAGGAGTAGTGGGATTTGTAGCCGGTAAAAGAGGTAATAAGATGGGATATTATTTCGCTATCGCGTTCTTTATCTATTTTGCCATGGTGATGTGCGAGGCGACATATATACAAACCGGCAGCCCCGCATATTTCTGGAGCCTGAGCTATACTGCAACATCTACCTTGGTTGAAGCGTTCGTGCTTTCCTTCCTGTTGTCTAAGAGGTTTGAATGGGAGAAAGAAGCCTTCCAGAATGCCAACGACCGTGCACAGCAACAACTGCTGGAGAAAACCAGGGAGAATGAAAAAATGGTGCGGGAACAAAATACAGTGCTGGAACAAAAAGTAGAAGAGCGTACCTATCAACTTACCCAGAGCCTGGAGGAAACTAAGAAAGAACGCCAAAAGGCGGAGAACTTGTTGCACAATATATTGCCTGAAGAAGTAGCGGAAGAATTGAAGAAAAATGGCAGCTCTGAAGCCAGGCAATATGACCATGTGAGCGTGCTTTTTACCGATTTTGTGAACTTTACGGGTATTGGTGAAAAAATGAACCCCAAAGACCTGGTAGCTGAGCTGGATCTGTGCTTCAGGGCCTTTGATGAAATAATAGACCGTCATGGGCTGGAAAAAATTAAGACCATTGGTGATGCCTACCTCGCAGTATGCGGCCTACCCATACCTGATGAGCAGCATGCTGAGAATACGGTGAATGCCGCGCTGGAGATACTNNAAGTTTGCCTATGATATATGGGGTGATACAGTAAACACAGCAGCACGTATGGAAAGTAACAGTGAGACCGGTAAACTGAATGTGAGTGACAGCACCTATGAGCTGATAAAAGATAAATACAACTGCGAATACCGTGGTAAGATAGACGTGAAAAACAAAGGTAATGTTGACATGTACTTCGTATCAAAAATTAACGTGCCTGCGGATATGGTATAGTTTAATTATGCTGCGTATATGGTAGGGGTAGCGTGTGTGCTGGTATGTTTTTTCATTCTTTTAACGAACTCTTTGTGTCATAGGTTGTTATACCTACAGACATTCATTTGAAAACAATAAAAAGAGTTTTTTATGAACACGAAAACAAAAAAAATGTTGAACAACCTGGCAGAACATGCTGAGAACGGAAAGACTGATGCTAAGAGTTTCTTCAATAACCTGAACCTGAAAAAATTGAAACAACCACGAGTATTGTGGACCGCAGCAGGCGTAGCCGCTGTAATAGGGGCAGGCGTGGCATGGCGCCTGATGCGCAACAAAGCAACGACCCAGACACATTAGCAGCGGGTTTTGTTTTTGTACTTATCATCGCGGGGCTGCCGGCTTGGCTACCCCGCGATTTTTTGTACCATACCGTCAGGCAGCCGCCAGTTGCCATTTTTGCAATGACACAGCTACCTTCTTTTTGCTGTTGAAATGAAGGTATTCGTCACGCTCCAGCATCAGCAGGCTGGGTATGATATTGTCATAATGCGTATCCAGTTCTTCAGCTAACTGCTCAATATAAATCCAGTTATTAGTTGATTTTTTGTGACGGCTCAGTTCTAACAGTTTTTGCAATACTTCCTCTATCGTTGGTTTCATAAGATTGGTTTTTGGTATAACGTAAAGACGGAAGCAAAAGTACAAAGGTTAGGTCGATAACTGATTGTTTAACAGTAAGTTGACAAATATTACATAGTGTAATGACAAACTGATAACCGGCAGTTAAAAATGTGAATTATTCTTATGGGAAAAGCTTCATTGAACGTATGCGTTGCAAACACTATTCTCTCCCATCATCCTTACCAACAAGGATGAGTGCAGGGGTTTGCCAATTGCTAAAAGAGGAGATGTTTTGTGATGCCTGACAGCAGTTACAAACTCCTGAGCATGTCTTCCAACTGAGCTTCGGTGTGTATTAATACATCGCGGGGTTTGCTGCCTACTGCGGGACCTACCACGTCAGCCGCTTCCAGTTGGTCCATAATACGGCCCGCGCGGTTGTAANNCTGCAGGCGCAGTAATTCGCTACCGAAAGATATAAGCATGTCACCACGGCCTATCAGTTGCTCGGCACCTCCTGCGTCGAGGATAGTGCGGGAATCCACTTTGGCAGAAACTTTGAAGGCGATACGTGCCGGGAAGTTAGCCTTGATAGTGCCGGTAATAACATTGACAGAAGGGCGCTGTGTAGCGATGATAAGGTGTATGCCTACCGCACGCGCCAACTGAGCCAGGCGTGCTATGGGCATTTCTACTTCTTTGCCTGCAGTCATCATCAGGTC